>JBBQXO010000042.1:0-31789 GCA_038209595.1 Chitinophagales bacterium | reverse complement strand
AAAAAACAAAAAAACCAATGATGAGGATTTACTGAAACTGAAAACAGATTTATTCCGTAGCATGTATGCCCGCAATATGGACAAAACCAGCATGCGGGCATTAGCCGGTTTTCTAAAAATGTATGTGCATTTTTCAAAGCCGGAAAGCTACCGTATCTTTGATAACGAAATAAAGACAATCACCAATAATAATATCACCATGGGCATAGAAGAACTGGTATTGCACCTTACCGAGCAAAAAGGCATTGAGAAAGGCATTGAGGAAGGCCTTGAAAAAGGCAATGTAAAAGAGGTACGCAACCTAATTACAAAACTAGGGTTATCAGACGAGCAGGCAGCCGATGTGGCCGGAGTTACTATAGAATTTGTAAAACAGGTACGGGCAACTTTAAAGGAACAGTAACTTGTAGAAGGTTACTTTATAACATCGCTAGTTCCCACCTAAGATTTTTCTTTTGTTCATGAAATGTATTAAAATCGTAAAAGAACACCTTTACACTGCTTTGCCCTTTAAACTTGTTTATTGCTTTTAATGGTATGGGCAAATTTCGCTATCGCTTCATGTGCCCATAAGCCTTTTATATTGCTTTTTATGGCATGGGCGAATCTTACGATTTCATTGGACAGAAAAACCATTATATACCCATTTCTAGGCACCTTTATATTTGAAAGAACTTACGGAGCCACCCCAGCGCCCGGGTTTTGTACACGCAACTGCTGACTTGCTTCCGGTACAAACTTAAACATTTTTCCGAATCGGAAGCTCTCGGAATCAAACGACATAGATGGAAACAATATTTAAAGAAGCCTTATTTTGATTGGGTGTGCTGCTTGATGCATTTTGGGTAAGAAAGTTTGCAAAGCCTGTATTGTTGCCCGCCTGTGTGACTATTTGAGTGGCGGAACCCTTAACCAAATTGCTTGTTACAGTACTTGACCCTATTAAACTCCCAAGCATGGCCACTACTTCGTTTACAATGGAACTACTATTAGCATTTGTAACCGGAGTGGGATAATAATATTGTACGGTACTACTTATCAGGTCGCCACCCATTACCTTTAATAATCTACCTGGGTCTACCTTATAAATGTTTTTACGTAACCGGGATACATAAGTGGAGTTATTTGCTGTCCAGCCTGCAGGGTTATCAACCCTGCTAGCATTTACAATACTACCACACATAGACTCTTCCAGCTCACCCGTGCCATCTAAGCCAAATTCCATATTCGCATGAGCAGTCCCATGCCAAAGGCAGGCAGATCCATTGTATTTCTTCGGTAAGGATCATTCTTACATCACTTCGGTAGTCGGTATTGAAAAAGTCAATACGGCCTTTTTTGCCTCCGGGCAGGGTAGGTAGTCCATCTCGAAATGAGGCTTCAAATCCATCATTGGTCTTTTGCAGTGCAATCTGTTGAATAAGACCTTCGGCAAACTGGATAAAGGTAATCTAATCTGGTTTCCCTTATCCACTACTAATGCTCTCCAGCAAAGCAGGTGCAAATGGTTTGTTTTATCTCAACAGAAGATTAGCTTTTTATGCTAAGCTTGCCAGGCAGTTGGCTTAATGGTTATCCTTTTCCAAAAATGGCCCTACCAGCATCATAGCTTCTATTTGCGCTTTCTCCAACACATCGTTTACAATGCTGGCATCAAAACTATCGCGGTATTGTTTTTCATAAGCAGCTTTATTCAAACGGGCATCTAGGCTCTCGGTGGTTTCGGTTCCTCTGTTTTGGAGACGCCGGCGTAATTCATCATCTGAGGGTGCCTGTATAAAGAGGGAAAGACATTTACCGGGATACAATTTTTTGATGTGCATAGCGCCATGCACATCAATATCGAGTACGGGTACTTTTCCATTTCTCCACATCCGGCCTATCTCGCTTTTCAAGGTTCCGTAATATTTTCCCTTGTAAACCATCTCCCATTCAAGAAACTCACCAGCAGCAATTTTTTCCTCAAAAGCCTCTGTCGTAAGAAAATAGTAGTCTTCCCCATCTTTTTCTTTGGCTCTTGCCATTCTTGTGGTAGCCGAAATAGAAAATTCGAGCTCGGGAAATTTTTGAAGCAAATGGTGGGTAATGGATGTTTTACCCGAACCCGAGGGTGCTGTTATAATGATGATCTTTTGGGTCATGCTTTTTTCTAGAAACGCGTTTCGAGATAATGTGGTAAAAGGGCTCTCCATGTTGGCCAATCGTGGGTCCATTCTGTACCCCATACATCCAACTCATAGTTTATGCCCTTGTTGTAAAGAATGCCTGCAAATTCCCTTGCTGCATCCGGTGCTTCGTACGATCCTTCTCCTGTAAATATGTGGATATGTCGGCTGCGGTGAATATGATCGAAATAAAACGGATCGGAAAGGTTGGGCATATAGTGCGCCGGGCTGTTGTAATAAACCTGCTCATCGTAATAGCCATCTGTGTATTCCATCAGGTTGTACACGCCACTCATGGCAATGACCCCGTTGATCAGGTCGGGCCGCTTTAAAAACAGGTTCATGCTGTGCAGGGCACCAAAAGAGGCTCCACATATAATAATCGGCGTATCGGGCGAGCTATTGTTACGTATAAAAGGAATCACCTCTTCATAAATATAATTATTGAATTGATTGTGGCGGATTGCTTTGTGGGCTCCCTCCATTTGCTTGTTCATCCAGCTTTGCTTGTTTACACTATTTACACTGTACACCTTACACTTTCCACCTTCAATGGCTGGCTTCAAAGCATCTATTAATTGAAAACGCTCATATTCCAGATAGTCGGCGCCAGCGGTTGGCACCAATAAAAGGGCAAAACCATAATGACCATAAATGGCGATAGGAGCTTCCTCTCCCAGGTTGGGGCTGTGCCAGCCAAAAAGTTCTCTTTGCATATTCAGGTATTATTTTTCTTATTTTACAGTATTGGTTTCTCAGGAAGAAAGCCCTTTTTTCAATTCCTTCCACACATCACGAAAGCACTGTGCAGCATAACTTGAGGGTGCAAAATAGGCAACCGGAGCCAACCTTGTTCCCATTTTTTCAATGGTGCTGAGGTAGGGCACATAGTTTTTCAGGAATTGTTTGTTGCGGTAATAGGCTGCAAGCGTTTCGTTGTGCAGATTTTTACGGATATCCACCATACTGAAATAACAACGGATACGGGAGGGATCGAGGCTGTTCTTTTCAAAAAATTCATGTACCATCTCGTAGGTTCTTACACTCAGGGTGGTAGGTATGGTAGGGAGCACCACATAATCTGTAGCTGCAAAAACAGATTCACTTAAAGCGCCCAAACCCGGGGGGCAATCAATAAACAGGTAATCATACAGGCCTTCGAGCTGTAGCAGCAATTGTTTAAACTTCTTTTTTGATTGTTTGAGTGCATCTAGCATGGCATCTAGTTGCCTGTTGGCAAATTCTGCTGGAATAATACTCAGGTTTTCAAAATCAGTAGGATGTATGCTTGCGCTGAGTTCTCCACCGGTTTGAAGCAACTTTTTCATGCCTCCCTTCATTTTGGGGTCCTTCTGAAAATAAAAAGTTGCCGCTCCCTGTGGATCGAGGTCCCAGATCAGCACGCGCTGACCTTGTTCTGCAGCGAGGTAAGCCAGATTGACGCATCCGGCAGTTTTGCCTACGCCTCCTTTCATATTGTACAAAGCCAAAGTTACCATAAGCACATTTGTTGTTTTTGATGCAAATTGCAAATGTTTTCCATGGGTGCATAACCACCCCGATCGTATAAAAATAATGCCTTCAAATGGTTTTCGTTCATTTTAATGATGGTTTTGCTAATTTTCCACCCATAAATGAAAATACTTAGTCCCGCCATATCAAGATTTGTAAGGCTTCGGCTTAATGCTATTGAGCATTGGGTATCTTTTCCATTGGAAACCCAACGCGAAATGCTACAGCATTTGATAACCGAAGGCCAATATACTGATTTTGGGAAAAAATACAGTTTTACCAATACTTTCCGGCTTCGCGATTTTAAAGCAACCGTTCCTATTCATGCCTACGAAGACCTGAAACCATGGATTGAAAGGATGATGGAGGGAGAGGAAAATGTGCTTTGGAATACGCCGGTGGAGTGGTTTGCTAAAAGCAGTGGTACTACCAATGAGCGCAGTAAATTTATTCCCTTGAGCCAACAGAGTCTTGATGAAAACCATTTTCAGGGCAGTAAAGATTTATTGACACTCTATTATAATCATTACCCGGAAAGCGATTTGCTCACTGGCAAAGGCTTGGTTATTGGGGGCAGTCATCAACTAGGGGAACTCAACGGGGATATTCGTTTTGGCGATTTGAGCGCTGTGCTTTTGGAGAATACACCTTATTGGGGCAACTGGATCAGAACACCTGAATTGAGTATAGCGCTGATGGATGAGTGGGAAACAAAAATTGAGAACCTTGCGCAGCATACCATCCTCGAAAATGTGACTTCGGTAAGCGGTGTGCCTACCTGGACGCTGGTGCTTTTTAAGCGCATCCTGGAAATAACTGGAAAGAGTACTATAAAAGAAGTGTGGCCCGAGCTGGAATTGTATATCCATGGTGGAGTATCTTTTACACCTTACCGCAAACAGTTTGAGCAAATTGTGGGTACTCCCATCCGTTATCTGGAGACCTACAATGCGAGTGAAGGATTTTTTGCAGCGCAAAGCCGGGAAGAAGAAGACGGAATGCTGCTTTATCTGAACCATGGCATTTTTTATGAATTTATGCCACTGGAAGCCTACAACACGGAAAATCCATGGACCATTGGTTTGGGTGATGTGGAGATTGGAAAAACCTATGCCCCCGTTATTACCACCACCGGCGGTCTTTGGCGTTACCTACTAGGCGATACTATACAGTTTACTAATACTTTTCCTTTTAGAGTAAAAGTAACCGGGCGTTTAAAACATTATATCAATGCTTTTGGAGAGGAGGTAATGGTAGAAAATACCGACAAAGCCATTGCAATAGCCTGTGAAAAAACCGGCGCTATGGTTAAGGATTATACTGCTGCCCCGGTTTACTTCTCTGATAACAGCAATGGTGCTCATGAATGGCTGATTGAATTTGCAAAACTGCCGGAAGACCCCGAAGCCTTTGCAGAAGCATTGGATAAAGGGCTGCGTGATGTGAATAGCGACTACGACGCAAAAAGGTATAAAGACATTGCACTAAGCAGGTTGATATTGCATATTCTGCCCGCAGAAAGCTTTAATAGATGGTTACGTAGTAAGGGTAAATTGGGTGGACAACACAAAGTGCCCCGGCTGAGCAATGATCGGGACCTATTGAATGAAATATTAAACCTTGCAATTTCTGAAAATAAAAAAAATGAATATTAATCAGGTTTTTATAAAAAACTTTAAAAGATTTACAAACCTTCTGCTGTCTGATATTCCTCTTGGAACAAGACTTGTATTACTGATTGGCACGAATGGTAGTGGTAAGAGCTGCATATTTGATGCATTTGAATATGTTGCTTCTGTCACAAAAGAAGGTGGAACAGGACCATCAAATAGTTTCTATTCGGACAAAATATATTATGGAAAAGATACGTCACTCCCAACAGAAGTTTCTATTGAAACAGACAAAGGAAATTTCCGGAGTACATTTGACCCTAAGTCAATAGGGCATCGCAGAGACTTTAGTGGACCTGAACCATATCCTGAAAAAAAATTTTATGGTCGGAGTGCAGTCCGTTTTCAGGCTCGCCTCGAAAAAACGGTAATTGGTACCCCAATATCAATAGATAAGGACCTAGATAGGCCTTTATATTACATTGACAGAGATTTACGCTTTGAAAATGACATTGACCTTCTCCTGATGGAAGTAGTGCAAAAAGTATTTAGCGACCTAAATAACCAAACAGAAGGAAAAATTGAAGAAATTAAAACATTTCTTAAAAGGATAAATGATGGACTTTCAAGGATTTTCAACCATTCTCCGGTTTCTCAATTGAAATTGGTAAACTTTTTAACTCCGGCAGATGGTAAACCTGCCCAATTAATATTTGAAAAAGGAAAGTGCCAAATACATTACGACTTTCTAAGTTCAGGAGAAAAAGAAATAATTAATTTACTCATTAACTTATATACTAGGTCAAAATTCTTCACTGATTCTATTTATTTTATGGATGAAATGGATGCTCATCTAAATACGACCCTTCAATTTCAAGTTATTAAAGAAATTACAGAACATTGGATACCATCAGGCAGCCAACTGTGGACTGCATCACATTCATTAGGATTTATTCAATATGCAAAAGAAGAAAAATCTGCAGTAATTTTCGATTTCGATGATTTAGACTTTGATCGCCCACAACATCTGATACCCGAATCAAAAGACAATGCAGAGCTTTACGAAATTGCCGTTAGTAAAGATATTTTACCTATTTTATTCGCTGGTTTTAGAATTATTTTTGTTGAAAATGAAGACACCCGGTTTTATGCGTCACTCAATATTAAAAACACACTCTTTATTGGAGAACTAAATAGAGACAGTGTTTATCAAAAATCAAAAGGTGCTGAATATTTTGGTCTGATAGACAGGGATTATTTAACTGAGGAAGATTTAAAAATCATTTTAGAATTCTATCCTAATTTATCAATTCTTCGCTTTTATTGCATCGAAAACTATTTATACCATCCTGAAAATTTAGAAGTGTTTTATTCTTCTATAAACAAGAAATTTGATATAAATGCTTATAAAGCAGCAATAATCAGAGAAAAAAATATAGTTAAAGAGGACATTTCGATCAGAATCTCATCTATCCGACAATCTTATCCTTTCTTTAAAGAACCCAACTCCTTAAATAAAATTCAACAAAAAAGATTTACTCCTTCTGAAAAAAATTTCACCGAAACTAAAAACATTGTGGAGGCACTACAAAGCGATGATTTCGAAATATTTTATCCCTATTTTTCAATGAAAAATTATGGCAAAAATATTCCTGAAAGGATGCAATTGAATCCTGTTAGTCTATCTAAAACCAATTGGTTTTCGTCAAAAATTAAATCAGCTATAAAATAAGTTTTTATGAAATTACTCGAAAATAAAGTGGCTATTGTAACCGGTGCTGCCCGGGGAATAGGAGCGGGCATTGCCCTGAAGTTTGCTGAACAAGGTGCTGCTGTAGCATTTACTTATGTGAGCGATAGCAGTGCTGAAAAAGCCAAAGCACTGGAAGAAAAATTGATTGGTTTAGGGGTAAAAGCAAAAGCTTACCAAAGCAATGCGGGTGATTTTGCCGCCTGCGAGACCTTTGTAAATGATGTTTTGAAAGAATTTGGTACGGTGGATATTTTGGTAAACAATGCAGGTATCAGCAATGACAACCTGCTGATGCGGATGACACCGGAGCAATGGAATGATGTGATACAGGTAAACCTGAATGGTGTTTTTTATATGACCAAGCAGGTAATCCGCCCAATGATGAAAGCCCGGAATGGTGTGATCATTAATATGAGCAGTGTGATTGGCGAAATGGGCAATGCAGGTCAGGGAAGTTATGCAGCATCTAAAGCCGGCGTGATAGGTTTTACCAAGAGCGTTGCAAAAGAACTCGGTAGCCGCAACATACGCTGCAATGCCATTGCCCCGGGTTTTATTGAAACAGATATGACGAGTTATTTAAAGGAAGGCGAAGCTGCCGACAAATACAAGGCGAGTATTCCACTTGGACGTTTTGGTACTGCAGAAGATATTGCCAACCTCAGCCTGTTTCTTGCCAGTGATATGGGTAGCTATATTACCGGGCAAACCATCAGTGTCTGCGGCGGACTGAATATATAGAGCATCTATAAAACATCTGATGGATCGTTATACAATGGTAAAGCTTCTTGGGATCTTTTTTTACAAGATTCGTATCATAGATTTATCAGTGGTTTTTTTTCTATTTAAAATTAATAAGAGCTGTCTCCGAAAAGGGTCAGCTTTTTTACTTTTGTAACTGCAGTTATTCATTGTGGTAATCGTCTTGACCTATTAATAGTGTGCCTTTTCTCATCGACATTCATTCATTAGGGTATTGAATGTTTTTTTGAAAAATATCTCAGCTCTATCGGGCGTGCTACCTATGCACACCACACCGAGTTTGCCGTACTGACTAAGTGCTCCAATCAGGTGAAAAACTACGCCTTCCTGTGTGGAACCATCATAACGCAGTTCGTGCATCATCGCAATATCAATCAGATCATGGGGCGTTAATCCTTTAAAAACTGATTCGTGCAAGTTATCGCTGCTAAAATAGTACCGAGGTTGCCCGTTTGCCATCCGGTAAATGCCGTTTTCAGCATTGTAATCCCCTTGTGTTAAAAAATCGAGCATCAGGTAAGGGTGTGTTGTGCCACCTTTTCTCAGGTTTATTTCAATGGCAAAATGTGACCATCTACCATCAGGTTGTTTTGTAGATATAAAATCTATACTGAACCTGCCCAAGACCCCTTGATCTCTCAGGGCTTCGGCAACTTTGCGTCCCATTTCGCCGAGTGCGGGGGCGTAGGCAATATCAGCCGGAAAATTGGCTCCCAAAAAAACCTGTCCGCTTTCCCCTCCCAATAACTGATCGTGGGTGCTGATGATTTCTACCCGGCCTAAAGGATTGATGCGGCACTGCACGGAAGGAGATGTTTTTTCATAGCCTTCTAAAAAAGCTTCTACAATTCCGCCATCTTTTTCGAACTTTCGCATAAATAACTCAAAAGGCAAATCTCTTGCTACCACTTTGAGCGCATAAGGAAGTGAATCTAAAATATTTTCTACCGTCAGATTTTGCCCATGCATAGCATCGGGATAATTATAGATTGCATTTCCATCCCCTGAAAATCCCTCATTCATTTTCACTACAGCTTTTTGTATTTCAGGGTTTTCTATTTTCAAATTTACAAGTGCTTTTGCTACTTCTTCTTTTGTGCTCAAATCTTCAAAACCAAAGGGCAGTTGAATACCGCAGTTTCTGAAAACCTTGCGGCTGTTGCTTTTATTGCCTAAATGATACAATTCCGGATCGCATCCATAAATGGGTAAACCCAGTTCAATAGCCAATCTGCGTTCGTGGTTTGTAACATTAAAGCAAACAATATGCGCTAACTGTCCAGCAGGAATACTTTGGTGAATGCGATTTATCAGCCTTGGCCGGGAGAGTATTTTTTCTGTCAGTGAAATATGTGAAGCATCATAACAGCTAAGCAGGGTAAGTCTTTGCCGGGCATGATATCCGGTAATACCCGGAAGCAGATGCAGGTAATAATCAATGATAATGGGATCAACCGGAACACTGCTTACAAAAATTACATGCGTTCTCGGCATACGCAAGAGCATCAGTAAAGCGAGCATTCGTTCCTCGTAGTGAACTACCCCGTCAATTTTTTGTAGAATTTCCTGATCAAGTGTCAGGCTCGGAATAATGACCACCGTTTTGGCTTCATGAGGATCCGGATAAGCATTCTCAAATTGAGCGGCAAAGCCCGATTGCATATAGCGGAATAGCTCTTTTTCCTCCTCCGAACCAATAGAAGGTAGCAAAGCCTCATTCCGGCTATAGGTAAGTCTGTTAGGATATCCTGTTCTGGTTTCCAGCATAATTGTAATAAAAATAAGGTGAATTGGGATGCAATCAGTTACAACGTTAAAGATGCTTCTTTTTTCCTTTAATTTCCATGATTTAAATCATGGAGGGGTTGTGTTGGCAACGGGTTTGGTGTACATTCGCTTTACAATTTTAATTATTTGAGTATGCAGTTTAGGAATTTTAAGATGGTAAGCTACGTGGTATATGGAAGAGGATCCTTCAACCAACTGGATGAAATACTAAAATCACAGCGCAAGGGCGACGCCCCGATAATTTTTTTGCTTGATCATTTTTTTGAAAATAAACCACTGTTAAGCCGGATACCCTTGCGGGGAAAGGATGAGATTATTTTTGCCGATGTTACGCATGAGCCTAAAACCACGCAGGTGGATAAGATGGCGTCCTCTTTAAAGGAGCGTTTTGGAACGATCAGTGGTATTATTGGCATTGGTGGCGGAAGTACTATGGACCTTGCCAAGGCAGTAGGCCTGATGATGACCAATCCGGGTAGCAGTGCCGATTATCAGGGTTGGGATTTGGTGAAAGTGCCGGGCGTGTATAAAGCGGGAATCCCTACCCTCAGCGGCACTGGTGCCGAGGTAAGCCGTACGACTGTTTTAACGGGCCCTGTGCGCAAGCTGGGAATGAACAGCGATTTTACAACCTTTGATCAAATAGTGCTTGACCCCGAATTGACAGCCAATGCTCCTGCCAATCAGCGGTTTTACACCGGTATGGATTGTTATATCCATTGTATTGAAAGTCTTGAAGGAACCTACCTGAATGAATTCAGCAAAAGCTATGGAGAAAAAGCACTTGAATTATGCCGCAATATTTTTGTGGAAAAAAACGAATGGGATGCCGAATGCGATGACAAACTGATGATGGCAAGCTACGCCGGAGGCATGAGTATAGCCTACAGTCAGGTGGGGGTAGCCCATGCTGTAAGTTATGGTCTTAGCTATCTGTTAGGCACCAAACATGGTATTGGAAATTGCATAGTGATGAACCATCTTGAAGAATATTATCCTGCAGGGGTAAAAGAGTTTAAAGCCATGGTCCAAAAGAACGGAATTGAAATACCCATCGGAATTTGCCAAGGATTGTCAGAGGAGGATTTTGATAAAATGATAGGTGTAAGTATGGGCATGAAACCGCTTTGGGAAAATGCGCTTGGGAAGGATTGGGAAAAAATCATGACCCGTGAAAAGTTGCGGGCTTTATATGAGAAATTATGAGCAAGAGACTTATAAGATGGATGATAAATGGATGTTTCAGTTATTTTCTTTTGGGGTTGCCTCAGGCATTAACGGCTCAAACAACTATGCAGCTGGAAACGGGTTCTGCCGGTGATTTGGTTATTATCGCGGATCAGATGAATGCCCGTCCCCGCTCTATTGAATCCCGGACTTTTGGAAACATTACAGAAGGTTCACTTTTTTTCAGGGAAGCCTGGATGCCTGCCACTCTGGAAGGGGAGAACGGCAAAATATACAAGGAAGTGCCAGTAAAACTTGACCTGATGGAGCAGCGGTTATATTTTTTGGACCGCGATGGTACAGTGAAGGAAATGGTAAGTCCGATGGAAAAAATTAAAATCCGGGACTCAGTAACCGGACGGGTACATGTTTTTTTACCAGTGGAAGGGCTTGCAAAAGGTAAGACTGCAAGTGGACTTGTTTGGTGTGAAGCACTGGAAACCGGTAAGGTTTTATTGCTTAAAAAAATCACCAAGATTCAAACGGAAAACATACCCTATGGTGCTGGTTTGAAAACTATTTCCATTCGGGATGCACCATTTTATTATCTCAAAACTGAGGGTCAGTTATATCCGGTTAAACGTCAAAAAGACCTTGAGGAAATTTTGACTAAAACATTGTCAGCCATCCGGAATTTCGATCCGGCAGGGAGTGGGAAAGAAGAACAATGGAAGTCAATAGTAAGTTTCTATAATGGGGAGATGGACAAGCACCCCCCCCAATAATCATTACAAAAAAAAGAGTATGAGTGGGCGAAGAAAATTTATAGGCAAATTACTGGCGGCTGGTGCTGCTACTTCAGGGATTACGGCGATTAGCCATGCGCAGCAATTGGAGCAGGCTCAATGGTTGCTTGATCCGCTTGACCCGGGGAAAGATATCACCAACGAAGATTATTGGGCGGTTATACAGCAAGCTTACACGGTAAATGCCAATGTGTTGAATCTGAATAATGGTGGGGTAAGCCCTGCCCCCAAAGTGGTACAGGAAGCACTGAAAAGATATAATGACCTTAGCAATGAAGCACCAAGCTATTATATGTGGCGGATTTTGGATATGGGACGTGAACCGCTACGGATGCAACTAGCCCGCCTTGCAGGTTGCGATACCGAAGAGATTGCGATCAACCGGAACGCTACAGAGGCTTTAAATACTGTAATTTATGGTTTGCCTTTGCAAAAAGGGGATGAGGTAATTGGAACCAAACAGGATTACCCCAATATGATACAAGCCTGGCGGCAAAGACAGGAACGCGAAGGCATTGTTTACAAACAGCTATCCTTTAATTTTCCAATAGAGTCCGATGAGGAAATTGTAAAAGCTTTTGAGGATGCCATTACCCCTCGAACCAAACTATTACATCTTACCCATATTATTAATTGGGTAGGACAAATACTTCCGGTACGAAAAATTGCCAATATGGCTAAGGCAAAGGGGATTGAAATATTGGTAGATGGTGCCCACAGTTTTGGATTGCTTGATTTTAAAATACCTGATTTAAATGCGGACTATTTTGGAACAAGCTTACATAAATTTTTAAGTGCTCCTGTAGGAAGTGGTATGCTCTGGATCAAAAAGGAAAAGATTGAAAAAATTTGGCCGCTTCTTTGCAATGGGGAGCCGCATGGAAAAGATATTCGTAAATTTGAAACGCTTGGCACAAGAAGTTTTCCCATTGAACAAGCCATAGGTGAAGCCATCCATTTTCAGGAAGGTATTGGTAGTAAACGCAAGCAGGAAAGAATCCATTACCTGAAAAACTATTGGGCTTCCGAGGCAATCAAAATTCCGAGGGTTCAGTTGCATACCTCACTTTTGCCTCAATACTCCTGTGCCATAGCCGGCGTCAGTTTGAAAGGGATGACACCCTTGCAATTAGATCAGGAACTGATGAATAAATATAAAATACATACTGTGGCTATTGTTTGGGAAAATATTTCCTGTGTGCGCATTACCCCGCATGTTTACACCCGAACGCAAGATCTTGACCGGCTGTTAACCGCCTTGAATGAGATTGCTAAAACCTGATTGATGCTCCATTAAAAAAGCTGTTGTTTAGGCAAGCTCGCTGAGTGCTTTTTCCAGCTTAGCAAACATAGGCTCTATATCTTCCACCCGGCAGGTTCCAATGCTCATGCGGTACCAAGGCGATTCTTTGCCGGCACCAAAAGAGGAAAAGGGAACAATGGCTAATCCGGCTGCTTCCAGCAAATATTGGGTCACGTCTGACTGTTGCGTCAACACCTCTCCGTTAGGTTTTTTCTTTCCTTTCAATTCAAACTTAAGGGTAAGATAAATGGCGGCCTGCGGGGTAATGGCATCCACAGTATATCCGGCATTTTTCAAGCGTTGTATGCCTGCGAAAATAGTATCGAGCCGGTAAGAAATATCTTTTTTAAATTGGGTCAGAAAGCTATCGATGGCTTCTGTATTCTTTAGAAATTTAGCGGTAGCTTTTTGTTCAGCCATAGGAGCCCAGGCGCCTACATGGCTCAGGATAGCCCGCATTTTTGCAATCAGCGATTCGGGACCAAGGCTCCAGCCTACCCGCACCCCTGTTGCGGCAAAAGCTTTGCTGATTCCATCTACAAATACAGTATATTCTTTCATGGCAGGTACCAATCCTACGGGGTTGTGGTGTTCCGTTTCGCCATAGCAAAGTGTCCAGTACATCTGATCGAAAAGCAGGTAAAGCTTTTTCTCATCGGCTCCTCTGCTTTCGTTTTCAGCCAAAATCATCTGGCATATTTTTTCCATTTCTGCACGGGGCAAAGTGGTACCCGTTGGGTTTTGCGGGGTACAAAGGCAGATGAGTGCCGCGCCTTTTATATGCGGTTCAATTTCTGCCGCAGTGGGCATAAAGGCATTTTCTGGTTTTACATCCACCATAATATGTTCCCCGGTGGTAAAATGGGTATAGTGGTTGTTGTTCCAGCTTGGGTTGGCATAAATAACTGTATCGCCCGGGTTTACCAGTGCTCTGAATATGGTATAAATTAATGGCCGGCCTCCGGAAGCTATCTGAATTTCGTTGACACCATAATCCAATCCTTCGTAATGCTTTATAAAACTGCTGACCGATTGACGAAGATCCATTTCGCCATCAGCAAGCGGGTAGTTTGTGAAATGCTGACGATAAGCTTCAATGATTTCCTTTTCCAGTACTTCGGGAATGGGGAAAATCTTTGGATCGAAATCGCCAATGGTAAAATTGTAAATGGTTTCCCCCGCCGCTTTGCGTTGCCGGATCATATTTCCCAGTTTTACAATTTCACTGCCTATAAGGGTTTCGGACAATTGGCTATACGTTGGCTGCATTTTCGATCGATTTGATTTTTTTTTAGAATGCAAAGGTAAGAAAACCAATCGCCACTACATATTATGTGTAGCTTTTGGCTATAGAAAGACTTTGGGGGATATAAGAGCCACCAAAGAGTGCCGCATGAACCAACACAGGATACAATTGGAATAAGTCTACTCTTTTTTGCCAGCCTGTAATCAGTGGTAATTGTTCGTGATATGCCGTGAAAACCTGCTGAGGAAAGCCTCCAAAAAGTTGCATCATAGCAATATCAGCTTCGCGGTGGCCATAGTAGGGAGCCGGATCAATCAGTACCGGCTGCCCTTGCCCGTCTGTGAGATAATTGCCTGCCCAAAGGTCGCCATGTAGCAATGCAGGAAGCTCTTCGGGAATTAAAGTGTGCAAGAATCCGCTTAATTTATCGAAAACCACAGCCTCCTTCTGCCCATAATGTTGTTGATCCCGCAGTAATTTTACCAAAGGAAGTATCCTGTTTTCTGCATAGAAATCTGAAAAGTGAACCCTTCCGGAGTTTTGCTGTGGCAACCGTCCAATGTAATTATTAAAATCAAGCCCGAAAAATTCATGAGTATTTGAATGTAACGCCGCAAGCTTTTGAGCAAATTGCTCCCAATAATCAGCCGTTTGTTTACCCAGGGTTATCCATTCGAGTAAGAGGTATTGCCGCTGCTGATAAACGCCTTCTGCTGCAATAAGGGGTAAGCGAAAAGTATTGGTTCCTGCCAGTATCTTCAACCCTTCTGCTTCGGTTTGCATCATGCCGGGATATTTGCCGGCATCATTAATTTTTATAAAAAAGGCTCCCTTTTCAGTTTCTATTTTGTAGCACTGGGAGATATCGCCACCGGTAACGATTTCTACACGGTAAACAGTAAGGTTGTGGCGTGTGGCTATTTCCTGTAAAAGGGCTTGCATATATATATCTTTATCTTATTTCTTTTTTTTTAAATACTTTTTAGGGAGTGGAAATCCCATTTGCTCGCTGCACCAATATATATTCAGAATGTAGTACCGGTCTTTGTCTTTGAGTAATTGTATACTATTAATACCTCGGTTACTTACCGTCCCCTCTTTTGAATATTTGGTAGCATACGTGGTAAAAATATGAACAATGGTTCCGTATGCTTCGGTTTTTCGGCTGATTTCATATTCATAAAAACCTGGGTTTCTTGCCCCGAAGAATTGGGTGTAAGATTCGGGGGTCATGATCCTGTAGGTGTATTGGCCTTCAGGGGTTGCAGAAGTGGGAATTAAACGGGCATCTTTGGCAAAAAGAAACAAAAAGCGATCCCAGTTGCGCACCTGTCCTGAGTCTCCCGAAATAACTTCATATAAAGCTTTGATAATAGCATCTTCTGACTTTACATCACTTGTATAATCCTGTGCAGTGAGTAAGCCATTTACCCCATTTACCATCATAAAAAGTAGTAAGGCTATTCCTGTTTTTCTCATAGAGATTCATTTTAAGGAAAGATAATTCTAATTTGAGTTAGTTATGGCACATAAAAAAACTCATGGAAAATCCATGAGTTTTTTTATGCATCTGAGTTATTTTTTCTGGTTATTCTTTAAAAAGATTCAGCGGCATTTTTTCGGCCATCGCCTTGTAGTTTTTCCACTGGTTATTGTCGAGTGCATTGATGCGGTCTATGATACCCTTTGAAAGATTTTGAGCAATTTCAAATGCGCGGTCTTCCTGTGCGCCCGGCATAACATCTTTGCCCAAAACCAAAGATCTTACTTCGTAAATCTTTCCTTCTACAGTCAGTTGATAAGCCGAGCCATATCCTTGTTTTTCCTGCTTTTTACCAAACATATCTTCTTCAATGGCTTTGATGCTGTCTTGCAGGGCTTTCCCCATTTTTTTGAGGCTATCAACCTCTGTTCCTTTTTCTCCTTTCAGTAAGGGTTCCATTTTTTTCATACCTTCTTCCATGGCGGTCAGCTTGTCGTTAACTTCGACAATTTTTGTAACCAATTCATCGAAACGAACCATGTATTGTTTTTGGGCGTCTTTAATGGAAGCAGGGTAAGGAATGCGTGGGTCGTAGGCTACATTCAGACTGGTACTATCGCTGTATTTACCCTTAGTAACTACTACTTTGTATACGCCGGGTTCTGCCGGTAATCCACCGCCCTGTTCAGGAGCACCCGGTTTGGGTTTGGCCTGCTGCGGACGACGGATCCCTTTGGTTCCGTAATTCCAGGTGATGCGGTTAAATCCGGTATCTGCTTTTTCTTTGAAAGTTCTTATTGCTTCGTTAGTAGCATTATAAATACTGATGGTGAGCGTATCTGATTTTTTTCCCTTTGCCGAGTCGGGTTGTGGCAAATACATCAGATTGATGGTAGCATCATCGGTGCGGTTGTCTGCTGCATAGGTACCGTAGGTGCTGTACTCAATGCCAGAAGGACCTCTTGTTTCAACCCTATAGGCGGTGGGTGATGACATAACGGTAATCGGCTTGGTTGCTTTTAAGCCTTTTGCTGCTGCTGCCATTCTTAGCGGACGGATATCATCGAGGATATAAAGTGAACGGCCAAAAGTACCTATGACCAGGTCTGCCTCACGTTCCTGAATAGCAAGGTCATAAGTAGAAACGGATGGATAATTATTTTTGAATTGCTGAAAGGTATTGCCTCCATCAAGACTTACCCAGAGTCCCTGTTCCGTTCCTACAAAAAGCAGGTTTTCTTCTACCGGATCCTGAATGTAGGAGAGGGCATACCCTTTTACTTTTTTCTCGTCTACCAGTCTTGTCCATGTTTTACCAAAATCCAATGTGCGAAAGATGTAGGGAGTAAGATCACCCTGCCGGTATTGGTTGGTTACTACTACAGCTTCTCCGGCAATAAACCGATTGGTTTTTATTTGTTGTATCCAACTGAATTTTGGAAATCCTTTGATGTTAGCGGTCAGGTTGCTCCATGTTTTACCACCATCTCTGGTCAATTGTACCTGTCCGTCATCGGTTCCTATCCATAGCACGTCCTTATCTATTTTGGATGGTTCTATGGTAAGGATGGAACAATGATTTTCTGCATTGGTAATGTCAATGGTCAGTCCTCCATTCTCATCCTGTTTCAATTTTTCGGGATTGTTGGTGGTCAGGTCAGGACTGATTATGGCCCATCCTGCTCCTTTGCTGGTGCTTTTGTGTACAAATTGGCTACCATAGTAAATAGTGTTGTTGTCAAAAGGATCTTGTGCAAATGCCGCATTCCAATTAAACCGCAGCCTCAGGTATGGGTCTGGTGAGGGTGGGCGGATACTCCATCGTTCACCAGTAAGTCTTTGAGTTCTTCCGAGGCTTCCTCCCTGGCTCATGCTGTAAACCCACTTGCTGTCTTCCGGATCGGGGATGGCATCAAATCCATCGCCGCCGCCTACACTCTGCCAGTAGCTGTTCCGAATGCCGCCTCTTGCCCAAATATAAGCCGGCCCATGCCAGCTACCATTATCCTGCAGGCCACCCATTACATTATATGGAATTTCGTTGTCGGCATTAATGTGGTAAAACTGGCCAAGGGGCAATTTTTCGTCGAATTGCCAGCTACGGCCGCGGTCACGGCTAACGGCAATACCTCCATCGTTACCATTGATGATGAAGTTGGGATTGTAGGGGTGAATCCACCAGGCATGGTGGTCGGGGTGTACGCCACTGTATGGAATAATGATGCGGAAATTACGGCCACCATCATCACTCTGAGCAATCATTTGGTAGATATTGTAAACCCGGTTTTCATTGACTGGATCCACAGCAAGGTCCTGGAAATAAAAAGGACGGTTGGATGCCCATCGTGGATCATCGTTTACTTTCTCCCATTTAAAACCGCCGTCTTCGGTACGGTAAAGGGCATTTTTTTTCGATTCTATCAGCGCATACATTACATTGGGATCGCTTTTTGCAATGGCAAATCCCATCCGTCCGGTGGTATCTGGCAGGCCTTGTTCTTTGCCCAGTTTTTTCCAGTTTTCACCGCCGTCCCAGGTTACATAAAAGCCACCACCGTTGCCACCGCTATGAAAACTCCAGGGAGTACGATAGTGTTGCCACATGTTCACCAGTATCTTATTGGGGTTCGATGGATCCATAATCATATCTCCCACCCCGGTACTGTCATTTGTATAAAGGATTTTTTTCCAGTTTTTGCCTCCATCGATGGTTTTAAAAACACCTCTTTCGGGATGAGCAGCATAAGGATTGCCAATGGCACCTGCATATACAATATCAGGGTTGTTCGGATCAATCAGAATGCGATGGATATTGCTTGTTTTTTCTAGCCCCATGGATTTCCATGTTTTGCCACCATCAAGCGTTTTGTAGATACCTGCTCCAAGGTTAATGCTATTCCGCGGATTGCCTTCGCCGGTACCCACCCATAATACCGAAGGGTTGCTTTGCTGTATAGCAATTGACCCGATATTGAGAATTGGCTGATCATCGAAAACGGGCTCCCAGGAAGCACCACCACTTGTGGTTTTCCAAACACCACCGCTAGCTGCCCCGATGTAAATGATGTCGGGATTGCTGTGTACAGCATCAATACTGGTGACTCTGCCGCTCATACCTGCGGGACCAATGCTGCGGGCTTTCAGATTTTTGAAGTCTTTTTCAATGCTAAAATTCTGAGCTTTCGCTTTTTCGGTAAAGCCAAGCAGGATAAACACTGATAGGGTAAAAATAACGACCTTATTTTTTCTCATTCTACATATAATTTTGGTGAAAGTTCTGCATATTGGACGAAAAATGTTTGAAAATCAGTTTGTTTCTCCTTGTAGAAATCCTTTCTGCAAGAAAAATCATTAAGAAAAGGGTAAAAATGGGAAAAAATTGGGGGAAGGATTGGGATTCAGGAAAAATGCCGTATATTTGTGACAAATGTCCGGATATGGAAAATTCAAAATTAGCAAAAAGTTATTCCCACTCTGAAGTCCATGCACCTGCTTTTGAAGAGCCGATATCTGCTCAGTATCAGCGTGGCGGGGTTGCACAGGCTATAGCATTATTAGGGCTTTCCCAGCCTGATAGCCTCTTAGATGCCCCCAATGATTTTGATGTGGTGGATATGATTCGGAAAGGCCTTACTAAAAAATCTCTCGATCAATTAATGAGCCACTTTGATGTAAATGCTACAGAAATGGCCAAGATGCTTCATACTTCCGATCGCACCATGCGTCGTTTTTCCGAAAATTCTACCCTTAATCCAGAGCAGTCAGAGCGCCTGATTGAGCTGGCCAAAATTTTTGCCCATGGTTTAGAGGTTTTTGGAAGTGCGCCCCGTCTCCGTAAATGGTTTTCTACCGAAGTGCGTAGTTTGGGTGGTCGGCGCCCCATTGATCTCCTTGATACCTCCATTGGTATATCTATGGTAAACGATACTTTAGGTCGCATCGAACATGGTATTGTTTCATGAGCAGGCATGTTTATAGAATGGTGAGGGCAAAATATGCTGATGATCTTTCTGGTACAGGTTCTGCGCTTTATGGAGGCCGGTGGAATCCTAGGGGAGTTTACGTGTTGTATGCTTCAGTGGCCGCCTCATTGGCCATGCTGGAATGGCTTGTGAATGCTACAGAGGCCGATTCGGAAGAATCTTATTGCATGCTTAAGCTGTCGATACCTGAATCTCCTGTTTTAAAATATGCTTTGGATGCTCTGCCCTCCAACTGGCGAAACTATCCACCTCCCGATTATCTGCAATCGCTCGGATTGGAGCTAGTTACGGATAATCAGTTTTTAGCGATGGAAGTCCCTTCTGTAGTGCTTCCTATGGAAAATAATCTGATCATAAATACCCGTCATCCTGCTTTTTCGGATATAAAGGTTTTAGGAAAGGAGATCCTTCAGCTGGATGACCGGATGTTTGGTAAGTAAAAGAGTAATAAATACTGTTTCTGTATTTTCTCAAGAGGCAGTTTTGTTTGAATGCAATGGTTTGTTTCGAATAAATGTTTAACCATAGCCAAATTGAATTCGAATATTCTGCTCAGCCCCTATCTTTACCTGATTACTAATTGATTATTTTTTTGTAAAACAGTATTCATAAAAAGAGCAGGAATGAACGCAGAACAGCAAAGACTTAAGGTAAATGCAAGCCGTAAAATTCCTTTGGAGCCCTGGGGTACTTATCTTCCTGAACGCCAATGGGGTACCGTTAGAGAAGACTACAGCCCTAACAGCGATGCCTGGAATCATTTCCCTTTTGATCATGCACATAGCCGGGCGTTCAAATGGGGTGAGGATGGTATTGGTGGAATCTGTGATTATTTCCAGAACCTTTGTTTTGGTATCAGCCTGTGGAATGGGAAAGATGCCATTTTGAAAGAGCGGCTTTTCGGGCTTGGAAACTATGAGGGGAATCATGGGGAAGATGTGAAGGAGTTATATTACTATCTCGATAATTTGCCTACCCACTATTATGCGCAAATGCTTTACAAGTATCCGCAAAATGCTTTTCCCTACGAAAAATTAAGAACTGAAAATGCAAAAAGGGGTAAGGATGAAGTAGAATACGAATTACTGGATACCGGTATTTTTGATGAGGATGCTTATTTTGATGTTACCATTACTTATGCCAAATATGGCAAAAAAGATATGGCCATTCGTATTGATATTACCAACCGGTTTTCGGAAACTGCCCCGGTTACCTTAGCGCCAATACTTTGGTATTTTAATAGGGAAATGAATGGATATAAGCAGCCGCAGATTAAATGGCTGAGCGATACTTCGGTAAAAGCAAGTCATGGCAGGCTGGGAAATTATTATCTTTATTTTCAGAAACCAAAAAAGCTCCTTTTTACTGACAATAAAACGAATGAAAAAAAGATATATGGCAAAATCAATGCCAGTCCGTTTGTAAAAGATGCATTCAACGATGCAATCATAAATGGGAAAAATTCAGGTGCGCTACAAAGCAGAAAATACGGAACCAAATGTTCGCCAGTTTATACTGTCAGTATTAAAGCAGGAGAAACGAAGAGTTTTTTTTTGAGGCTTACCGATGCAAATTTGGAAACACCTTTTCCAAGAGATTTTGAACAAATTTTTGTGCAACGCAAAGAAGAGGCGGATCATTTTTATAATGATATTTTTCCGGCTGCATTGTCTGAAGATGTTCGAAATATACAACGGCAGGCCATGGCTGGTTTGCTATGGAGCAAGCAATTCTATTATTACGATGTAGATCGCTGGATCAAAAAGGGGGAGGGCGATCAACCCCCATCTGAACACCGCAAATATGGGCGGAATTCGCAATGGTTGCATCTTAAAAATCAGGATATTATTTTAATGCCGGATAAGTGGGAATATCCCTGGTATGCAGCGTGGGATCTGGCTTTTCATTGTATAGCCATGGCTAAGGTAGATCCTACTTTTGCCAAGCATCAGTTGGTATTGGTTATGCGGGAATGGTATATGAAACCCGATGGACAGTTGCCTGCTTATGAATGGAACTTTGGCGACGTCAATCCGCCTGTACATGCTTTTGCCGCCTTTCAGGTTTATCAGATTGAGAAGAAAGCAACCGGTACCGGAGACATTGAATTTCTCAAAAGAATTTTCCAAAAACTAATAGTCAATTTTACCTGGTGGGTCAACCGTAAGGATCCTACTGGTAATAATTTGTTTGAAGGTGGATTCTTAGGGCTTGATAATATCGGGGTATTTAACCGGAGCATTCAATTGCATAGCGAAACACAGCTTGATCAGGCAGACGGTACAAGCTGGATGGGGATGTATGCGCTCAATATGATGGATATTGCCATGGAAATTGCCATGAAGGATCCATCTTTTGAAGATAGTGCTACACGCTATTTTGAGCATTTTGTACTGATTGCAGAGGCATTGAATGAATTGCATTTATGGAACGAAGAGGATAAATTTTATTATGATACGCTTTGCCGCCCCAATGCAGATCCTATACAGCTTCGCATACAATCAATTGTAGGCTTGTCCCCGTTATTTGCAGTTTCTGTAATTGATAAAAAGGTGATGGAAAAGTTGGCAGATTTTAAAAAGCGCATCAATTGGTTTGAACATTATCGTAAGTCGAATGGGCGGTTCTGGCCAAATGAAGAGATGGCTGAGTCCGATGAAATTTTGCTATCGCTTTTACCCAGGGAGCGTTTGGAAGCATTGTTGCAAAGGTTGTTGAATGAGGCCGAGTTTTTAAGCGAAGGAGGTATCCGGGCACTTTCTAAATACCATGAAGCAAATCCGTATACCGTTACCCTTGAAGGTCATGATTACACCATTCAGTATGATCCGGGCGACAGCACGTCGAGTATGTTTGGAGGCAATAGCAATTGGCGAGGGCCGGTATGGATGCCCATTAATTATCTGATTATACAGTCGCTGATGAAATTCGGGTCATTTTATAAAGATAGTTTAATGCTGGAGTACCCTGTGGGTTCAGGAAAAACGATGCCACTTTCGGAGGCGGTAAACTGTGTAATAGATCGTGTGACAAGCCTGTTCACGTTGACAACCGATAATACCCGCAGGCTGCATGCTGAGTACAACGATTTTTACAAACGCCCCGGCAACGAACACCTGATTCTGTTTTATGAATATTTTAATGGCGACAGCGGGCGTGGATTGGGTGCGAGTCACCAAACCGGATGGACAGCTTTGGTAGCTAATTTGTTAGCCGACCTGAATGCACATAAAGGTGAATCTAATGATGCTGATACTTCTATGGAGTCATTTAGCAAAGAGCAGGATTGAATTTCATTTTTCAATGAAGAACTTAATATTGCGGTATTATCCGGATTTTATTGATTGGCATTTTAAAAAGGATTAAATAATCTTTAAAAATGCTTTAACAGCCCCTCTGGACTTTCTTTTACCAATGGTAATAGATACTTTCGCCCGGAAGCATGGCAAAATATACAACATTTGGTAAAAGGATATTATTGGGAAAAATAGTTTTCCCTGTGTGTCTTCTGCTGCTTGTAAATAGTTGGATAGATCATTCTTTTTACACTTTTTATCCGCCTTCCATTGCTGCAAGTTCTTTGCAACAAAATTTCGATGATTATGACACTTTTTATGAATGGTTGGCTGATACCTGGTGCAGTGTAGAGGATGCCATTCCTGAAGGAGATGCTCCTGATGAAAAGCCTGATTTTAAAAAGCCTTATAAAAATATATTGGCCCATTTATGTTTTATATCGAAGCTGCCAAATCCTGTTAGTAAGGAAACTGTAAATATTTGGTCTTTCGGTACTCCTTTGGTTTTCGGGGTTATAGATGTGCCCGAGTATCCTCCTGCTGTATAGAGAAATTTTCTTTGATAGTATCAGAAGTTTTTCCCATTACAATAAATAAAAAAATGTATAAGGGATTTGGATTGCTCTGCCTGTTGGCGGGGCTGGGTCAACTATTGTATGCCCAAAAAAATGACAGCCTGGATAAGGTACTAGACAGTCTTTTTATTGAAAATTTTGAAAATAGAAAGAATGAACGATTGAAACTTTTGCACGCAGAACCCTTGTATATTGATTTGATAAGGGACCTTGGGGCACGGAAGGGAGAGCGGGAATGGAACTTTGGGACAGGGCTTACCGACAACCTGGGTTTTGATAAATATGAAGCTTTGGTAGAATATGAATGGGCTCCGGCCGACCGGCTTGGGCTGGAAGTAGAGTTGCCTTTTACTTTTTATTACAACACCAATGGAATAGACTCCGGTCGGCTGAACCCCGGTAGCAGATTGAATAGCCTGAAACTGGCTTCTCAATGGACTTTTTTGGTAAATGCCGCCGCGAAAACCTCACTGGCTGTTGGGTATTTGCATGAGTTTTTATTGCCTTCGTTTCGTGATTATGGAAAGGAGTTAATGCTGACCGGTCATTTGGCAGAACCTTTTTTTTATTGCCGCCAAAAGGTGGGGTAAAAATTATCATACCCTGTTGTATACGGGTCCTGTTTTAGAGTACACCAATGCCTCAAAGAACTGGAATGCAGGCTTTCAAGCCAATTTTAGTATGCATTATATGTTACCCGGTACCCGGAACTTTCTGGGGGTAGAAACAAATATGGAGTGGGGAGGGCACGATTTTGACATGGTACTGAGGCCTCAAATGAGGCTTGCCATAACCGACCACTTGTTGATTGGGATTGTTGCTGGGATTCCGGTACGGCGTGAAAATCAACGACTCAGTTCTTTTTGCCGATTGATTTATGAACCTGAATCGCATAGTAAATTTAAAAAAAGGTAGAAGGGCATCTCTAAAATCCCATGATAGGGTGTTATACTCATTTAATAAAATCTCCATTTAGCAGAGAGCCATAATGCATTTTGCCTCTGTTTCAGGGCTATAATATTGGCAGGGCTTTTCTAAGTGGTTTTTATAGAAGCACAGAAATGGCAGGTATTAAGTCGGAATTTACAATCTACTTCGAGGAAATAGGTTTAACAAAACCCTATCATTTGGTATCTTATAGTATTTTTACCTAAAGTTTGTTGCCATGAATGAGATATTAGAGTATTTCAACTCGCTGGAAGCCAAACCGATTCACCGGTTGGGTTTTCTAGTGCTACCTATTTTGGTTCTTTGGTTTGTTGAAAATGGATTTCCATTAGTACGGCTTAAGTACAAAACCAAAAAGGTACCGCATGCGGTATTGAACTTCACCTTTACACTCTTCCACCTTGTAATCCATGGCTTACTGGCGGTATTGCTGGTAAAAGTGAGTTTTTGGTGTCAGGCTGAATCTTTTGGGCTGGTACATTGGCTGAACCTGCCAGTTTGGGGCATTTTAGTTGCCGGGGTATTGAGTATGGATTTTTTTGGCGGCTGGCTTGTGCATTTGATGGAACATAAATCTCCTCTTTTCTGGCGTATCCATATTGTGCATCATGCTGATAATAAAGTGGATGTGAGTACCGGATTGCGCCATCATCCATTAGAAGCATTGAATCGTTGGTTGTTTTTTACTGCAGGCGTCTTTTTGATGGGGCTCCCCATTTATGCAGTTATGATTGCACAGACCATGATGAGTATATTTACCATGTTTACCCATGCCAATATACAGTTACCCAAATGGCTTGATAAGGGTATGAGTTATGTTTTAGTTAGCCCCAATATGCACAAAGTACATCACCACTGGAAACAGCCATACACGGATAGCAACTACGGTACCGCTTTTTCCATCTGGGACAGGATGTTTGGTACTTACCGCGAACTCGATCCTTCGCAGATCCAGTATGGTCTTGACCGGTACTACGATAATGCTAAAGACGAAGAGTTTAAGACCTTATTGAAAAGTCCGTTTGAAGGTCAGAATACGTAAGGTCAAATGAAAAATAATTAAAAAGAGGAACTGAAAAGCTACAAATTATGCCGATTCCTCTTTTTTTATAGGTAGTTTTTTATTGCTTATAAACGAGACGTTTTTTTACTTCTTAAAAATTGATCCGTTAAAATTAATCCAAGAAATAGGGTGATTACCATAAGGAGCATGGTCGTATTGCTGTTAAAAAGTTTCTGCCAGGGCAACTCCGGGAGGCTAACCTTTTTTAGAGAAAACATACCATCGGTGCTGTTAGAAGAACTCCAGTCGGCTAAACTAAAGGCATAAACTGTAACCCCAACAAGCAGGGAGCCAAGTAATCCGCCGAGTAGCCATGCAATCATTGGATTGATGTATTCCTTGGTTGGTTTAGCAATGGGTATAGCTTCTATGGCTTCCATAATGTTTTTGGTAAAACGCATAGAAGGTTGTTGGGTATCCCAGTTATTTTGCAATAAACCATGAATTTCGCTAAGGCTTTCGAAGGACTGCTTCCATGTAGGGATGGCTTCAATCTTTTTGGCAATTTCATTAGATTCTATATCGCTGCAAGAACCATCTAGATACCTTTGCAGAGCTTCTTCCATTTGTAATTCGTTATTCATTTTTTCCTCCTTTCAGGCTTGTTGTAAATTTTTAATTTCTTCTGCAAAACTGCTTTCCATGGTCTTTTTTAGCTTTGCTCTTGCCCTGTGCAGTTTTACTTTTACTGTATTGGGTTCTATTCCCATAATTTGCCCTATTTCTTCGAGTGTTTGTTCTCCCTGGTAAAAAAGTGACAATACCTGCGCATCATCGGCTCCCAGTAATTGAATGGCTTTATGTACCATTTCAATTTTACACTTTTTTTCTACCTGATTAGCCGAAAACCCACCCTCCATACTATCCGCTATAAACTGTACTTTTTCAATGGAAAGAGAAAGTGTATCCAGTTGATTTTTTCTTAGAAATGACAATGCCAAAGACCTGACAATGGTAAAGAGCCAGGTACTGAATTTGGCATCTCCCCGGTAATCTGCCAGACATCGATAGGCTTTTACAAAAGCAGATTGGGCAATCTCTTCGGCATCTTCCCGGTTTTTTGTATACCGGAGTGCTATTGTAAAAGCCATCGACTGATAACGATCTACCAATACGGCAAAATGCTGCTGTTCTCCCCTTATTATTTGGGCTATCAGTTCCTGCTCGTTGTCGGTATTGGTCATTTCTACGCTATAGGACGCACCTAAAGATACATAGGTTACAGTAATATTGTAAATAGAGAACCAGTTGTTCCTATTATAGAGCATCTCTAAAAACCCCCTGATACTGCGTTGTACTATTTTTATAGCATCCTCATTTACTAACTGACGTAAGTCCTGACGTCTCTTTTCCGGTGTTATAAAATTGGATACCCTTATCTGTGGTTTTTAGAGACACCCCATGTATTCACCAATATATTTTTTAAAGGGTTGCTTCTCCCCGGCATTAATTTTTCCAAAAAAAATATTGCCAACCTGTAACCTGGAAGAAAAGCAGGTAGTCTTATGAGAGAACACACAAACACACATTCAAAAACAACAATTAAAATCACCTTTTATGGAAGAACTAATTCCCATTGTATTTTTTATTGCTGCTGCTCTGATGATAGTGGGCATCGTATATTTCCGTAGCCGCGAAAACCTTGCCATGATTGAAAAGGGGATGAACCCTAAAGATAAGATTGTCCGCCCTGCTCCCTTTCTTAGCCTCAAGTTTGGGTTACTTTTGATTGGATTAGGTACGGGGTTGTTCCTTGCTTTTCTGCTGGATGAACTGGTATTGAGAAATTCACACAATGAACCTATTTACTTTGCCTTTCTGGGTATTGGTGGAGGTCTTGGTCTTTTGGGTTCTTATAAAACAGAACTTAACTGGATGGAAAAAAACCAGCCTTCTATTAAAGAATCTTAGTTTCTGAAAACTATTTTGATTTGAAAAAGCAAGGGAGTCCATCTTAATGGAAGCCCTTGCTTTTTCGCATTAGCTAAATATCTGGTAAGCAATAAAGCTGAAGAAATAAGCAAGGGCTGTCATGTATGCCAACTGTATCATCGGCCATTTCCATCCTTTCAGTTCTCTTTTTACAATGGCTAGCGTACTCATACATTGCATTGCCAGCAGGTAAAAAACCATAAGGCTCATCCCGGTTGCCAGTGTGTAAACCTTCCGACCATCGGGCCAGGTAGCCGCCTGCATTTTTTCGCGTAGGGTCAGGTCGTTTTCGTCGGCTTCTGAGCCTACACTATATAAGGTAGCCATAGTACCTACAAATACTTCCCTTGCAGCAAAGGAGGTAATCAAAGCAATCCCTATTTTCCAATCATAGCCTAAGGGCCGGATGGCGGGTTCTATAAATTTGCCCATGATGCCGGCATAGCTTTGTTCCAGCCGGTCGGTAGCCTGATGCTTTTTTAACTCAGTAGCCTCTTCCGGTTTCTGAGCAATTAATTGTTCGTATTTTGTATCTACAGCCTCCATTCCATTTCCCGGCCCATAGGAGCTCAGAAACCATAAAACGAGGCTGATGATCATGATGATCTTACCCGCTTCCATCACAAAAATCCTGGCTTTCTCTACCATGGTCATGGCGGCATTTTTCCACCTTGGCGCCCGGTAAATGGGCAGTTCGAGGATAAAAAAGCTTTTCTCGTTGATTTTTACAAAAAACCTGGCGATCCAGGCAACGGCAAGGGCTACCACTACGCCAAATATGTAAAGCGCCATCATAACCAAACCCTGTAAACTCAGGAACCCGATATAATAGGTATTGGGTATAATGAGCGCAATCAGAATGGTAAAAACCGGTAACCTCGCACTACAGCTCATTAAGGGTGTGATGAGAATGGTTAACAGTCTTTCTTTTTGGTTTTCGATATTACGGGCACTCATAATGGCAGGCACAGCGCAGGCAAACCCACTGATCATGGGCATCACACTTTTGCCATTCAACCCCACTTTGCGCATTACTTTATCGGTCAGAAAACTAATGCGGGCCATATACCCGCTGTCTTCCAGCAAGGTGATGAGGCCAAAAAGGATCATAATTTGTGGGATAAAAATAACGATGCCACCCAATCCGGCCACCAGACCGTTTACAATCAGGTTGCCCCACCAAACATCGGGGAGGGCGCGGCCAATCCATCCCTGCATTTCAGAAAAGGCCCAGTCGATGCCATCCATGGGATATTGCGCCAGCCAAAAGATGCTTTGAAAAAGGAGAAATAAAACGGTTACTAAAATAAGATAGCCCCAAACCCGGTGGAGTAAAATGTTGTCGAGCCGATCGGTCATCATTTTTTTGGCCAAAGGATCCTCTTCTACAACGGTTTGATTCATTACCTGCCGGATGCGTTGATATCTTTTCATCACTTCATCGGCCTGCGTTTTAGCCTGATTGAATTTGTGAGAAATTTCAATTTTTTCAATTTCTTCCTGCCTTGATTTTGGGAGGGAGAAATTTTCGTGGTGCATCAGATAATGCAGCGCAGGGTAGGGGTGTATATCCGGATATAATTTTTTAAGATCGGCAATAGGACCGGGTGCCAACCCCTGATTATCAATAAAATCAAAATGCGGAGCAGTTGCCCCGAGGGCTATCATTCCCTCAATAACTTTTTTCAGTTCGGGAATGCCTTTGCTTTTTCGGGGATTGATGGAAACAACCGGTACGCCCAATTCCAATTCGAGCCCGGGAATATCTATTTGGGTGCCTTTTTTACGGGCAAGGTCCATCATCGTCAGCGCAATCACTACCGGTATCTTCAAGTCAAGTATCTGACTAGCAAACAAAAGGTTGCGTTTGAGGTTGCTCGCATCGGCTACCAACACCACCATATCGGGTTGAATATCAGGATCTTGTCCAAGCAAGACTCTATAAGCTACCCATTCGTCGGCACGCCGTGGATAGAGGCTGTATGTTCCTGGTAAGTCCGTAATGGAGGCCTTCCATTCTTTCGAAAGCGGCGTTTCCCCCGTTTTTTTATCGACGGTTACCCCGGGAAAGTTACCCACTTTTTGATTGAGCCCTGTTAGGCTGTTGAAAAGACTGGTTTTTCCGCTGTTGGGATTGCCCACAAGGGCTATATGTATGGTCTTCTGTTGCAAAATGAATATTAAGAAAAAAGTGCCGCGAAGGTAACTCCATTGACGGGGTAATATTTTCGCAATCGGGAAACGAATGTTTACCAATCGGGAAAAATACCCGTAAAACCAATGATTTTAACAGCTCATACCATTACAATCTCGCTTTGGTTTGGTTTTGCAAGAATAGGATCAGCTTGCGGTTTCGGTCAGTTCTGCTTCAATATTGCGCAATTTTTCATCGCAGAATGCCAGTAATTTTTTTGCTTCTTTTACCTTTTCGGCCAGTTTGTCCAGCGGAATGGTTTCCGATTCAATTTCCTGTACAATTTTTTCTATGGCTTCGTAAGCCGTATCGAAATTTAGGTTATCAGTCATTTCTTTTGATTTTAGTAATTTTCGAATATAGTGTTCCGTCGGAAAGTTCAGCAGTCAGCGTTTTCTCCGGATCGATATTTTTCAGATTGGTAATAATTTTTTTGTCTTGACTAAGGATGGCGAATCCCCGTTTAAGGGTGGCTTCGGGGGCAAGCTGTTCCACCATGCGATTGCTTAATTCCCATTTTTCTCTTTTTACTTTCAGAAAACGATTGGTGGCTGTATGCAACTGTGCTTTCAAATGTTCACATTCTTTTTTAGTCTGTATCATTTTCCTTGCTGGTAAATGCATCGTTTGTTGGCGCATCCATTCAAGTTTTTGCCTGTACAGCGCAATGCGGTTGGGCAGCAGATATTGTATTTTTTCTTGCCATTTATCTACCTGTTGTCGTTTTTCAAAAAGGATGGCGCCCACCGCATCTTCCATTTTATCACGAAGCAGCAGCAGCGCTCTATCGGTCTGGTGGTTGTGGTCCACAATGGAGGCAGCCACTTTTGTAGGCACTTTATACTGCCGTGCCATTAGGTCGGCCACACTCGTGTTGCGGTCGTGGCCAATGCCGGTAAGTACCGGAAGAGGAAAAAGCGCTACTGTTTTGGCAAGTTCAAAATCATCGAAAGGTTTCAAATCGGTTTGCGATCCGCCACCTCGTACGAGCACCACTACATCGAATAGGTGCTGCTTTTCCTGTATCACTTTAAATTGTTTTACAATGCCTGCCGCAGCTTGTGTGCCTTGTATGGTAGTGAGAAAACCTGTAATTTTGAAAGCGTACCCGTATATGTTTTTATTCAGTTCTTCTATAAAATCGCGTTGTCCATCGCTATTGTTGGCGGTAATCAGCGCTACCCTTTGAATGATGCGGGGTAACGGTATTTGTTTGTTAGGGGTAATAAAAACATCATCCGTTTGCCTGATCTGTTTGGGATATTGCAGTAGCAGTTGCCGGATGGTTTCCTGCCGGGCAAGTTCCATTTGCCCAAGAGAAAAGCTCAGGTCAATTTCTTGCACTTCGAGTTTCATGCCATATATAGGGTGGAACTTCACCAGAACGAGGCAACTGATCTCGATACCATTTTCAAACTTTTGCCCTGTAGCCTGCTCAAAACGGCGAATATGCTGATAGCCGTTTTGCCAAAAAACGCCGGGGGTTTCGGCTACCACCTGATTTGCTCTTTTTTCCAAAAGTTTGCAGAAGCACCAGTTCTTCTGATCATATTTTTTTACATCGGTAATTTCACATTTTACCCAAAAGGCCTGCCCATAAAAATGGGCATCCAGCGTTTCCTGAACCAGGGTAAGCAATTGCGAGAGAGATAAAGCGTAAGACACCGGGTAAAATTACGGGCCTTCTGCCCAATGGAAAAGTGCAATTTTTGATTTGAAGAAGAGAAGCTGAACAGGGTATCCTATTTTGCTTGCGTATTTTTTTTAGTAAGCATGGCGGTTTCGGTCAAAAATCTCATTATGTCCCATTGGATATTGAAAAACATTTTTTAACTGCCGAGCCTTATTTAAATGTTTAAATAATAGAATCTGAGTTTTACGTAATTAAACAAAATACCCAATAATGGGTATTGTTTAATATTTAAAATAGACTCACATTTGTATTTGTGGGTTAATTTTTTTACCTGTTCCTTTTTGAATAACTCCTAAAAGGACGTTAGTGCCTTTAAAACAGAGAAGGTTGCAAGAGCAACCTTTTTTCATACCCGAAAGTGTCTTTTTTTAATGACTATCCGTTATTTGGTTTATACTAATTATACTAGTATTTTTACCTAAATAATTTAGTTATGACTAGTTCTGAGTTTTTCGCCAATTACGCTGATGAGGAGAGTTGCAAAGTGTATTTTAAAAATCAAAGACAACA
>JBBQXO010000041.1:0-32112 GCA_038209595.1 Chitinophagales bacterium | reverse complement strand
TAGAACCAATTAAGACATTTATAAATACTATTAACAATAATTATAATGGAGTTATAAATAGCATGAAAACCGGGCTTTCTAATGCAGTTGCAGAGGGTATTAATAGCGTAGTGCAATTAACAAAAACCAGGGCTAGAGGTTTTAGAAACATTGACAACTTTATCAACATGATTTATATGATAGGCAATAAGTTTAAATTTAACTAACCCACTAACTTTACCGAAGAACCGAAATGTTGAAATACATGCAAGGAACGATGTACTCTTGAGGATAAAAGAAGAGCCAGAAGAAATTTCTCCCGGCTCTTCTTCTTTTCTATAACCAAAACTTTACTTTGTCAATGTTCCTTGTAAAACCGGTTGCTCTCTTTTATCTTCTACCATGGTAGAAACATACGCCGCACGGATAGCAGATATCCAGGCTTTGGCACGCTCGTTCAATTGAAAATCGTCGGTCATCATACGGCCTCTTGATACAAGAATTCCTATATCTGCGCCTTCATACAAGTAATCGCCTACTTTGGAAATATGCAGGAAGAAGGCTTCCGATTCGCTTTCCACTGCCCGTCTGTGAGTATCCATACGGTCAAATTCAATATGTCCGTTCTGGTACATGGTATAAATACCTGATTGAGGGGCAACCTCAACATACTCAATTGTATCTTCAGTATGCTTTACTATAAGTTGGCTCCATCCATCCACGTTTTCTTGGTTGCTCCAGCGCTCATTAAGGGCTTTTACATTCAAATCATATGCTACATCCATGTACTCCATTATATGAAAAATAAACAGCGGTGCATCTGCCAGAGCAAATACGGCGTGGTTGGTAATAGAACTTGCTCCGGTTACCCTTGGGTTTAATTCTCCAAGATATATTTCTCCATTATCCTGATCAATCAAAAAGTCGAGTTCAAAATAACCCTTGTAGCCCTCTTTACGCAACTGATCTCCGAATAGCTCGGTAAACATCTTGGCTTTTTTGCGGATAGCTGGAGTAAAGGCATCGGGGTAAATTTCGTTACCACACCAGCCACCTTTGTAAGGAGTCAGTTCTTTAAATCCTACAAGTTCGGTCATTAGCGGGGCCACAATGGTTCCATTTCGGGTTACACAAGCTTCAATAGCAGATCCGCGGCAATTGATCCGCTTCATTATTTTTACTTCTTTTTCTTTTTCAATTTCTTCGGCGTACTTGCTGTATTCTATTTCGTTTTTAATGAAAAAAGTAGTGTGTCCCGAATCTCCATAGGGTGTTTGAATTACTAAATCGGTACTCAGATTTTTTGAAATTGATGATAAATGGGTATAATTTTTTACCTCCGATAATACATAAGGAACACATGGCACGCCGGCTTTTTCAGCAATCCGGTTTGTATTTACCTTGTTGTCCATAAAGTTGCGCATCTTGGCGGATGGGAAAATAATTTCCAACCCCAGACTTTTAGCCAATGCTTCAGTTTGTTCATCAAACATCAGCAACATAGCTTTACCTGCTTTGCCATCTTTTGCACGCCGAAAAATATAATCCTGAACCTCGGGGTGCATTAGCAGGTAATTGTTGATGTCCTCAATACTGGTAAAAGGATCGTGTGGAATTTCTTTTTTTGGCGAAAACACATTGGGGTGTAACCCGTCAAAACATTCAATCTTGCAGATAAATTTAAATCCCTTGATCCATTCGTCCGCACCAAGCATATTAAAATTGGTAGCGCTGATAAAATAGAGCGGAATTTCATTTTTGTAGAAGAACCGCCGGATATCAGAAATACCATTCAATATAGAATTCCCGGTTGTGTTTTTTATCGGGTTGGTATTTTTCACAGAATTTGTATTTTTTCCTGACTTATTCATTGCCTTTCGCTTTGCTTTTGCTGGAGTCGTAGTACTCATGTTTATTTATTTTAGTTGTTTAACATTGTTTTCAATAATCTTTACTGGCGCGATGGTTTTTTTTCGGTTCAAAACGGCTTCTGTAAAAAAGCTGAGACCGAGATCTGGACGATAGCCGTGTATTTCGCTTACATCTAGTGCATTTAAAAAATTGATAATCCCTTCGCTTACTACCTGTCCCGGAACAAGTACCGGGAAACCTGGTGGATAAGGAATAACAAAAGAAGAAGATACAAGCGTTTTTCCTTTACCCATTACGTTAAGACATTCTGCAAGTGGTATGTATTCAAAATTTTCCTCATCATAGGCCAGAAAATAAGCTTCCCGCAAATCGCCACCGGGTAGTCCGGGTATAGCCTGGAAAGAGTGGTGGAAATAACTGAAATCAGGTAGTGGGGGCACTTCCCTGGTAAGGGAATGGATCCGGTTTAAATGAATTTTATTCTCAGTAACATTTAGCGCTTTAAACTCTTCATCGAGTTCATCAGATATTTTTAAAAGCGCATTTATCAGATAGGTTATACTCCCCTTGGTGGTACCAATACTGGTCATCAGCAAAACGGAGTTTCGCGATGTTTTATTGACCTGGATATTGAATTTATCCATCAGGTATTTATTCTTAAAGGTATCTCCGTCGATCCCTGTTTTACCCACAGATAAGGTAATTTTTGTAGGGTCCAGTACAAAATCATCTTCTTCCCACGCTTCTTCCATTCTATTCCATCCAGCGGAGGAGGTATAATATTCTCTTAGTCCGGTTTGGCGGTATTGCTCTGGAATAAAATCATGCACTGTCAGTACATCAAAATATTTCTTCAATCGGGGATGGTCATTTATTTTAGCCCTTAAAGCCATGGCCATTTCTATACTTCTTTCCACCAGCTTAAATCCTTCAAGTTGTACCTGCCGGCGTCCCACATCCAGCGATGCCAGCATCTGGTAATTGGGCGAAGTAGAGGTATGTGTCATATAGGCTTCCAGAAAGGTAGCTTCACTTTTCCGGCGAAAATCTTCATCCCAGATATGAATCATGGATCCCTGCCGGAAACTACTCAATGTTTTGTGGGTACTCTGTGTGGCATATACCCTTATTTTTACTTTTTGGGGATCCGGTAATTTTGGAATCTCCCCCTTTTTAAGGTTGGTAATATGATCGTTGTAAAGGGTTCTATATTCAGTGCTTTTATATTTGTGATATAGTTTTTGTGCAACAAACATACCAGTTCGCTGACGATAACTATTAGCAAAGCCAGCAAAAGCAAACCAGGCTTCATCCCAAAGGAAAATCATATCTGGTTTTATGGCCAACACTCGTTCCATAACACGTTCTACGTTGTACACCAATCCATCAAATGAACAATTGGTCAATAAAACCATTTTCACCGAGTTCAATCTGCCGGCTTCTTTTTGTTGTATTAATTTGCTGATAATCTGTTCTGTAGGAACTGCCCCATACATAGAGAACGCTTCAATCGGATAGGAATCGAGATAGACCGGAAAGGCACCGGCCAGCACCAATCCATAATGGTGCGATTTGTGACAATCACGGTCAATCAGCACCACATCTTTGGGTTTCACCAATGCCTGCATAACTATTTTGTTGGCAGTGGAAGTACCATTGGTTACAAAATAAGTATGCTTCGATCCGTAAGCTTGAGAGGCCATTTCCTGTGCTTTTTTCAGCGGGCCGGTTGGTTGCAGCAAAGAGTCGAGGCCACCTGTAGTGGCGGAGGTTTCTGCAAGGAACATATTGCGGCCATAGAATTCCCCGAAATCACGTATCCATTTAGATTTAAAAACAGAATTACCCCTTGAGATGGGCATAGCATGAAAAACACCTGTGGGTTTTTTACTGTATTCCACCAAGGCAGAAAAAAATGGAGTTTCGAATCTTTCCGCAAGGCCTCTTAAGATAGTAAGATGTAATTCCTGATTATCTTCCGTTTGGTAAAATATACGGCTGAAACCTTTAAGGGTACTGTCTTTTAACAAGCTAAGCGGGGTGTCAGTTACATAATAAGCATCTAATTCGGGTCTGTTCTCTTTAATCCATTCTCCGATAAGTGGACCCATTTGATTTTCCGGGATATTCGAGTAATCTAATTTGTTAATCGGTTGAATATAGGGTTCAATCAAGGGCGTGGCTTTTTGCGATTCATAAGCTGGTCCGTAACGAACTACTACTGCCTGTATATTGTGGTTAAAATGAAGATTGATTAAGGCATCCTGAAATGATTTCTGCACTACAATATCGTAACTGAAGGAATCATTGGAAGCCCTGAGCGATCTGAAATTTTGTTTTAAAGTAGCTTCTTCCGCTTCAGAAAAATCGTCGACAAATAATACTTCAAAATGATTTTTCTTTATGTTGTTATATTGTTCAATGCCTTCATTTGTATCAGTATTCAAGTCATCAAAATCATTCCCGTTTTTGTGCGAAAGTTGTTCACTCATTAAGTTTTTGGTGGCTTCTACTACCATTTGGGATAACATAATATAGTCGCCAATTTTTAGCAAGGATTGCATTTTTTTAATGCGATGCATCCCGGGGAATGAAAAGAAACATTCTACTCCGCTTAATTCCTCTAGCAATTTCCGAGACTTCTGCTGGTGATTATTTTCATTTTCCGAATCTTTAAGGGTACGGGTGAGCTCAGATGTTTCAGTTTTTAACTTATTCCAATAATCAACCCGAAGTTGTCCGATATCATAATAGGAAGTGGTATTTTTTTTCAGTGGTAGCACTTTAAATTTTTTTGAGTGTGTTGAAAGATTTTTTTTATAAATGATATGTATTTATTGAATCTAAGTTTTAATAAAAAGGCAATTCTGTTTTATTCATGCCCCGTAAAAATGGATGAAGGAACAGTATGAACCAATTCAACCTCCTTGATAATAGACTCAGTCAGTTTTTCCAATTTTGAAGGTTTGATTAACGGGCCTAAGGAATCAAGGTAGGTGTGCTTAGAATCCCTGTGGTATATAGTAAATTCCCCCAAATGATCCCTGAAACTTTTCAATGGTTGTCCTAATCTTAAGATACCCAATTCCCGGCTTCGTTTTACCCGTTCTATATCAAGTTCCAAAGGAATAATTTCTTCTGTGCCTTCTGATTGGTGTAGCACTCTGCCATCTGGCCCAACTACCACCGATCTGCCGCAACCGCCTGCATCCAATCCGTTTACATCAAAAAAGAAACACTGGTTAATAGATGCCATGGCTCTTACAATAGATAATTCAATATCTCTATCAATGGTTCCCGATAGGGTAGGATGCAATATGACTTCTGCTCCCATAACTGCAAGCGTTCTGATAGTCTCAGGAAACCACATATCGTAGCAAATTGAAACCCCGAATCTGCCTACATCCGGTACATCAAATACACAAAATTCATTTCCTGGAGTCACGCCTACTTCGTAAGGATAAAAGGGAAACATTTTCCTGTAACGGTTTACAATTTCTCCCTGTGGGTTTATTACGGTAGCTGTATTATAAATAGCGTCTGCTGTTTTTTCAAATATGGAACCGGGCAAAAGCCAGATGCCATATTTTTTAGCCATGGCTTGCATTTCAGCCTCAAAATGATTTGGCACTTCCTGTGCTGTATAAGTTAAAGGCCCATAAGCACATAACTCACTAAACATCACCATCTCAATCCATGGATAAAGGTTCATGGTAATATCAAGTTTCAGTTTCATCATTTCCACATTGGGAACAACCGCTGACACTTTCATTTGTATTCCTGCTATTGCAAATGGTCTCATATTTATTTATTTAATACTTGTTTTGTTACATTTTCCAAAATGGATAAACCTTTATCTAACTGTTCGTCGGTAATAACGAGCGGCGAAAGCAGCCGGATCACATTTTTATAAGTACTTGCACTTAAAATAATTAATCCCTTTTCAGAACACCCCTTTACAATGGAATCACATACTTCTCCATTTGGTCTTTGAGGATCGCCATCATGTACGAATTCCATGGCTATCATAGCGCCAAGCCCACGTACATCACCTATCCCGGGGCATTGTTCTTTAAGTTTCTGCAACCGGTTCATGGTAATTTTTCCAATTTCCAGCGCACGGGTTTTCAGATCGATATCTTTCATGTATTGGATGGTTGCAATGGCAGCGGCACAGCAAACCGGGCTGCCAATATAAGTTCCGCCAATGGTTCCGGGCAAGGCGGCATCCATTACATCGGCATGCCCCACTACTGCCGCTATTGGCAAACCTGACCCCAAAGATTTAGCATAAGTGCTTAGGTCGGGGGTTATTCCGTAGTGTTGCCAGCTTGCCCAGTGCCCTGTGCGGCAAAATCCACTTTGCACTTCATCAAAAATCAGCATAATACCATGATCATCACAGAAAGCACGAAGCCCCTCAAGATATCTTTTGGGTGCCGGGTTAAATCCTCCTTCCCCTTGAACAACCTCAATGATAATGGCTGCCACACTTTTCGAATCTACAAGGTTTAAACCGCTTATTCTAAGTTTTTCTAACTCTTCGTCTACAAATCGATCCATGTCTTTGCCAGCGCCAAACCGATAAAAATTGGGGAATGGTAAACGGTAAACCTCTGGAGCAAAAGGACCACATTCGTATTTATAACTTACTTTACTCGTAAGGGTCATGGCCATTAGTGTTCTGCCATGATAAGCACCTGCGTAACAAATAATAGCTGATCGTTTGGTTTTTTGCCGGGCAATTTTAATAGCATTTTCTACTGCTTCCGCACCAGTGCTAATTAACATAACTTTAGTATGTTCTCCATGTGGCAGGATTTCCGCAAGGGTTTCGCACAATTCAATATAGGGCTCGTAGGTTACTACATTGAAACTCGTATGCAGGTATTTACCTGCCTGATCCCGGATGGCAGCCACCACCGGATCCGGACAATGTCCTGCATTTACTACACCAATCCCTCCGGCAAAATCAATAAGTTCACGGCCATTGGTATCTATAATGATGGCACCTTTGGCAGATTGAACGGTTGCGGTATTAAACATACCCACACCATTAGCAACTACTTTTTTTCTTCTTTCAAGAAGTTGATGCGAATTATCCATTGTTTTTGTCATAAAAATTTTAAACATGATTTGAAATGAAACGGGCGGACATATCTCATCAGATGAAGAATATGATTAATTTTTAATAAATATTATTTAACTTGATTGGTATTTTACTCATCGTCTATATACTTTTAAGATGTATATTCTTTAGAGCGTAGTAATAATATTATGTAAAAAAAAAGAAGACTGCCATTTACAAGACTTTTGTGTTGTCTGAAATGCAGAATAGACTTAGTTCTAAAGGAAGATCAATATACACTAATTTATTGGATTTATCAAATAAATCAGGGGATTCTACGAAAAGCTGCGTTTACAAGGGAATAGGCCACTTGGGAAAAACTAATTATTTTCTCAGAACTTTTGTAATAGTCAGGTAGGAATCTCCATTTCCTGTCTCATTATTTTAATAAAGCTTTTTAGAAGAGGCCCTTATAACAAGTTCGGGAAAAAGCATTTTTTTCTCAAATTGCACAACCGGCCTTTTGCTTTCAATCAATTGTAGCAATAATTCAGTAGCAACTTTGCCCATCTCAAAAGCCGGTTGTTTAATTACGGTAAGTGGTGGATCAAACAATTCAGCAAAATCCATATTCAGGAATCCAGCTACCCCTATTTCATCAGGTACTTTAATGGCTCTTCTTTTGAGAGTCCTCATGCATTCGATGGTAAGTTTATCAGTCATGCAAAGAATAGCATCCGGTGGGGCTGTGGTGGCAAGCATTTTTTCAAGCCAATTTTCGATATTTTTCGTTTCCTGTCCTGGCAAGGTGCAATATAAATGATCTTCAGCATTGCTTTTTATGCCTTTTTCCTCAAGGGCTTTATGGTAACCGGATAGCCTTTCGGTGGTGGTAGATAAAAAAGGGGAACTGCAAATTGCGGCTATATTTTTGTACCCTTGCTCCAACAAATGGCAGGTGGCATCATAGGTTCCTTTGAAATTATCCAGCATAACTGCGTGGGAATCAATATCATCTGATGTTCGATCGAAAAATACAGTGGGAAGCCCTTTGTTCTGAAATTGGCGGAAATGAGAGAATTCTTTGGTTTCTAAACTCACAGAAACAAGGAGCCCGTCAATAGATCGGGAAGCCAAAAACTGAAGATCGGCAAGTTCCCGGTCAAAGGATTCACGCGTTTGGGCAATTACAATATGGTAGCCCTTGTTGTGGGCTATTGATTCTATACCATCAATCACCTGACTGAAAAACGGATTTGCTATTTCACTTACAAGGATACCAATCGATCTTGTTTTGCGTGATTTGAGTCCGACCGCCATCGGATTGGGTTTGTAGTGCATGGCTGCAGCGCAATCCTGTACCCTTTTCTTGGTTTCCTTACTTATTTCGTGGCTGTCTTTGAGGGCGCGGGAAACAGTAGACGTAGACAATTGAAGCACCTTAGCAATATCTTTAATAGTAGTAGCCTCAAATTTCATAGCAAAGCAAGTAAATGTGCATAAAGATAACCTTTTCATAAAAGTGATCCAACAATTACAGGAACGATCCCTGGAAAACGAATTATGAAGTATCTCACTGAAAAAGAAAACGGGAACGTTTGCGCAAATTTATCTCCTATATCATAAAGACCTGCAATTTTTTATAATTAATTTTGAAGACAGTTTGTAAGAAATGGCTTGTCTTTGGGTTAGTCCTGAAAATACAGATTTTCTTTCCAATTGCACTTTTCAGTTAACTTTTTAGCTAAAAGTAGCAGCAGGCTTCAAAGGGAAATTTAAAAATTTACGCATGGAAAAAATTTCTGAAAGTGTTTTTAAGACTTTGAATCAGTCAGATTGGAAAATTACAGCAGAAGCATTAATGGCGCTTCCAGAAAAAATACTTCAATTTGGAACAGGGGTCTTATTGCGTGGGTTGCCTGATTATTTTGTAGATCAGGCAAATAAGCAAGGGGTTTTCAATGGGCGGATTGTTGTAGTAAAATCAACCCAAAAGGGTGACACCGATGATTTTGATTTACAAGACGGATTATATGCTCATGTAATCCGGGGTATCCGGAAAGGAGAAAAAGTAGATAAAGTAGAGGTAAATGCTTCAATAAGCAGGGTATTGACAGCCGCCGATGATTGGATGGAAATTTTGTCGCTTGCAGCTAACCCGGATTTGGAGATTGTTATTTCTAATACTACAGAGGTTGGTTTGACCTACCTCGAAGAAAGTATCGATCAAAAGCCGCCGGCTTCTTTTCCTGCTAAATTGGTGGCTTGGTTAGCAGAGCGATTTAAGAAGTTTAACGGTGATCAAGACAAAGGCATTGTCATCGTTCCTACCGAATTGGTGGTGGAGAATGGCAAGTTGCTTCAATCAATCTGTAACGAGGTGGCGGTTTTTAATAACCTGTCTAAAGACTTTATCCAATGGATGAATCATAACTGCCATTTCTGTGATTCGCTTGTGGATCGCATTGTGCCGGGAAAACTATCTAAAGAACAGCAAAGTATATTGGAAGAGCAACTTGGTTTTTCCGATCGGCTTTCCATTATTTCGGAGCCCTATGCGCTTTGGGCTATTGAGGCTAAAAATGCTCAAGTTAAAGATAAATTGAGTTTTTCTTTTGTGAATCCCGATGTGGTAATTGCCCCGGATATTAATAAATTCAGAAAACTGAAACTCCATTTGCTCAATGGAACCCATACCTTTTGCTGCGGCCTCGCTATTCTTTGTCATTTTGATACTGTAAGTGAAGCGATGGAAACCCCCCTCTTTAAAAAATTTATAACCTACCTGACCACACAGGAGATAATACCGGCTTTGCTAGACGAAGAGATTTCATTGGAGGAAGCCAAGCACTTTTCATTTGATGTTTTAGATCGTTTTGCTAACCCTTTTATAGAACATCATTGGCAAAGTATTACCTTAAACTATTCTTCAAAAATGAAAATTAGAAATGGGAGAATACTCGAAATACATTACAAGCGGAACAATGAGGTTCCCGAGGCCATGGCAATCTGCTTAGCCGCTATGTTGCGATATTTGAAAATAGTACAAAAGAGGAACGGGACAATTCTCGGTTCCATCGGGGAGAAAATTTATGAGATACCAGATGCTGACGCTCCGATGTTTCAGAGAAGTCCCGGTGAAGAAATATACTTTTTTATAGATAGGGTTTTAGGACAAACATCTTATTGGGAACAGGAAGATCGAAATTATACGGGACTTATACGGGCGGTCGGAAATTATTATGAAGCCTTTCAACAAAAGGATGCGCAGCAGGTTTTAAGAGATTTTGTACTAGATAAAGCTTAAGGTATGACACAGCAGAAAGTTTTAAAAGTGCATGTAAAGGATAATGTAATTGTTGCCCTGCAGCCTTTTAAAATCGGAGATAGGCTGCTTTTTGAAGGGAATGAAATACTAATTCAGGAAGATATTGATCCTAAGCATAAGATTTTTTTGAATGATATGCACGCCGGGGATGAAATTACTATGTATGGCGTTTTAGTAGGAAAAGCGCTGTATTTTATTCCTGCCGGAAGCCTGATGACTACTGCAAATACCAAGCACGCTGCTTCCCCTTATTTTTATCGTCCGAACTATTACCAATGGCAACCTCCTGATGTTTCCAAATTCAAAGACAGGACTTTTAATGGCTACCACCGAAGCGATGGAAGGGTGGGTACCGCCAATTACTGGTTGTTTATTCCCACCGTATTTTGTGAAAACCGCAACCTCGATGTAATTAAAGAAGCCCTGCATAATGAATTGGGATATGCGGTAACCGATAAGTATAAGCGATTTACTAAAACGTTGGTTCAGGCCTTTAAAGATGGAGAAGATATTAAGTCTGTTTCACTTGTCCCTGATGGTAAAAATTCGCATCGGGACAGACCTTTTAAAAATGTAGATGGCATCAAGTTTTTAAATCATCAGGGTGGATGCGGAGGTATCCGACAGGATGCAGCTGTTTTGAGTAAATTATTGGCAGCCTATGCTGCACATCCCAATGTAGGCGGAGTAACCGTTTTAAGCCTTGGTTGCCAAAATTTACAGGTGGCAGATTTTAAACAGGATCTGAAAACGCTGTATCCTGAATTTGATAAGCCTCTGTACATATATGAACAACAACAATCACAAAGCGAAGAGCAATTAATTTCCGAAGCCATTCAAAAAACCTTTGAGGGCCTGATTGAAATTAATAAACTGGAAAGAAAGCCTGCTGGTCTTGAGCATTTGTGCCTTGGTGTGAAATGTGGTGGCAGTGATGGTTTCAGCGGTATTTCAGCTAATCCTGCTGTGGGAGCGTGTTCCGATTTGTTGGTAGCGCTTGGGGGCAAGGTTTTACTGGCAGAATTTCCGGAACTGTGCGGGGTGGAACAGGAGCTAATTGATAGAACGGTCGAGGAATCATCGGCGAAGAAATTTATTGAATTGATGGGGCTTTATAATGAGGCAGTTACGCAGGCAGGTTCCAGTTTTTCCATGAATCCCTCCCCTGGAAATATTAAAGATGGATTGATTACAGATGCTATGAAAAGTGCCGGTGCGGCAAAAAAAGGGGGCAGCTCACCCGTAGTTGATGTTTTAAATTATACCGAAAGAGCTACTAAACAGGGGCTAAGCTTGGTTTGTACACCGGGCAACGATGTGGAAGCCACAACGGGTAAAGCAGCAAGTGGTGCAACCCTTATTTTATTTACAACTGGCCTAGGTACGCCTACCGGCAATCCGGTTTGTCCTACTATAAAAGTGGCCACCAACAGCAGCCTTGCCAATCGCATGGCTGACATTATTGATATCAATTGCGGACCAGTAATAGAAGGGGAAAAAACCATTGAAGAAATGGGAACTGAAATTTTAGAATATTGCATTAAAGCCGCAAGTGGGGAAATAACACCCAAAGCGGTTCTGCTGAATCAGGACGATTTTATTCCCTGGAAACGCGGTGTTTCTCTTTAATTTATTTACACATTTTTATGAAGACTTACCTGAATGAAGATTTTTTATTGAATAGCAAAACGGCAAAGATTTTATACCATGATTATGCCGCTTCCATGCCCATTATTGATTATCACAACCACTTGCTGCCAGATCAAATGGCTGCCGATCATCGCTTTGAAAACATAACACAGGCATGGTTATATGGAGATCATTACAAATGGCGCGCTATGCGTACACAGGGTATTGAAGAGAAATACATCACCGGCAATGCTTCCGATTATGAAAAATTTCAACAATGGGCAGCAACTGTTCCCTATACCTTACGCAATCCGCTGCATCATTGGACGCATCTCGAACTGCAGCGTTACTTTAATATTAAAGAACTACTTTCCCCGGAAACTGCTCCCGCTATTTACGAACAGGTAAATGCATTATTGCAACAACCTGACTATTCAGTACGCAGTCTGCTTTCAAAAATGAAGGTTAAAACCCTTTGTACCACGGACGATCCACTTGATAATCTTGAACATCATCAAAAGATTGCCGCTGATGGATGGGACATAAAAGTTTTACCAGCCTTCAGACCCGATAAGGCTATGGCCATTGAAGACGCTCCTGCTTTTTTGGCGTATGTAAAGAAACTGGAAGCGGTTTCGGGAATGGATATTACCCGTTTCGAAGACTATCAGGATGCCCTAAAAAGCCGGCACGACTTTTTCGATGCCATGGGTTGTACCGTTGCAGACCATGGATTGTCCTATATTTATTTTGTACCCCATACCGAAGCCGATGTAAAGGCTATTTTCAGTAAGGTCATGTCGGGTAAAAGCCTCGAAGAGCAAGATGTTGCCATTTTTAAAACAGCCATGCTTGTATTATTTGCCCAATGGAATCACCAAAAAGGATGGGTGCAGCAATACCACCTTGGAGCCTTGCGTAACAACAACAAACGGATGCTGCGTCAATTAGGCCCCGATACCGGCTGGGATAGTATTGGCGATTTTTCGCATGCCGTGGCCTTATCCAATTTCCTCGATCACCTCGATGATAAAAATACGCTGACCAAAACCATTTTATACAACCTCAACCCTGCCGATAACGAACTGATGGCTACCATGGCGGGGAACTTTAATGATGGTTCGGTTGCCGGTAAAGTACAGTGGGGGTCAGCCTGGTGGTTCCTCGATCAGAAAGATGGGATGACCCGTCAGATCAATACCCTTTCCAACATGGGATTATTGAGTCGTTTTGTGGGTATGCTTACCGATTCAAGAAGCTTTTTATCCTTTCCAAGGCATGAGTATTTCCGGCGGATACTCTGTAATATTTTTGGTGAGGAAATGGAGAATGGAGAACTACCCGACGATATCGCATGGTCAGGAAAAATCATTCAGGATATCTGCTATCATAACGCGAAAAATTATTTTGGATTTTAAAAGTTGGTTTAACAGGATGGTTTACTAAAACAGGTTCCTCTTATTTTATAGTTCCTGCTGGCATTCTGCTTGATGATTCACGGATCACAAGTTTAGGTTTCAATACCACTTCCTGATGAGACATGTCAGTTTTGCTATGCAGCATTACTATAAATAATTTAGCAGCAGCTTTACCCATATCGTAAGCGTATATTTCCACGCTCGAAATGCTTGGCGTTATCAGGTTGGTTACACTGGTTCATTGTTGAAGCCTACCAAACCTATATCATGAGGCATGCTCATTTTTTTTTTCTTTAATAGCCAGCATGGCCCCAATTGCTATCCGGTCGCTGATGGTAAAAATGGCATCAGGTTCATGCTTCATAGCCAGTAATTCTTTGGCGGCCTCGTAAGCATACTGTTGGTTAAAGTTACAATGAATAATATGGTTTTTATCTGGTCTTATTTCATTCTCATACAGGGTTTTTAAATAGCCTTTCATCCGGTTATTGCTGATGGCGAGGTTTTCACAACCGGCAAGAATGGCAATTTTTTTTGTAACCCTTATCAATGAGGTTTTGGGTGGCTTGCTTTCCTCCTGCAGCATTATCAAGCAGGAAGCTCGGGGCAACCATGTTCTCAATAATTCGGTCAAACAGCACAAGCGGTGTGTTTCTGTTTTAAATATTCTTAATGTGCTCAAAAACTTTTGTTTCACTCGATACGGAAACGATAAACCCGTCCACCAGACTTTCCACCAATCTTTTTGTATTAACTATCTCCTGACCAAAGCTTTCATTGCTTTAGCATACCATAACGGTATATCCTGCTTTAAGAGCTGCTTCATCAATACCACGAACCATAATTGCCAACACATAATCGAGGTTGGGCGTAATCACCCCGATGCTGTCGGTTTATTTATTTTGCAAACTTGAGGCCAGCCGGTTAGGTTGGTAATCTATTTGCTCTGCCAGTTCCAGCACGGCCTTTTTTGTTTCAGGATTTACATCGGGTTGGTTGCGTAATGCACGGGAAACCGTTGAAATAGACAAATGTAATTGTTGGGCAATTTCTTTTATATTTGGTTGACGATCCATGGGATAAATATAGCAGAAAAATTAAATTATCGAAAATTACCGGTAACGGTACCGGTATCAGTAAAAAAATAATAGGAATAATTATAATTTTTTGAATGAATCGCTAAATATGACCTGAAATCTGCCATTTTTTTAGATAAAAAATAATCATACTTTATTTATAAAAAAATAACCCCAACTTCACATTCACAATATATTGCTTGTGAAACGAATTGCCACTGTATACTGCCTTGTTTTGACCGTTTTTTCCGGAACCAATTTGATGGGGAAGCCACAGTTGGTGGGAAATGTCGCTGAATTTAATGAAGCAAAGAGAAAAGTGGTTGCCGGGGATTCCATTATTCTTAGAAATGGAACATGGAAGGATGCGATCTTGTCTTTTGATGCAAAGGGAAAGAAAGAAGCTCCGATTTGGTTACTTGCGCAAACCCGGGGAAAAGGGATCCTTACCGGTAAATCTTCTTTAAATTTATCAGGATATTTTATTGAAGCGGAAGGGCTGCTATTTTTTAACTGCAACAATCAGAAAGGGGCGGTGGTGGAATTCAGGACCTCTGGCAATAAATTTGCTTTTAATAGCAGGGTTTCAAATTGTGTGATTGATAATTGTAATCCGGAGGATCGGCTGACTGAATCGAACTGGATTATTTTATATGGACAATACAATCGATTTGATCACAATGATATTTTACGGAAAAAGAATTTAGGTACCACGCTTATTGTTCAGTTAAATGATACCTTAAATCAAAATAACCATCATCGTATTGACCATAATTATTTTGGCTCAAGAGAAAGGGGCCGGGGAGGCAATGATGAAAGTACCACCGGGCCGTTTTTTTACATGGATCAATGCACTTTTAATGAGTGCAGTAATACAGAACTTGGTTTTATAGTGAAACTTTACGGGGTCCAATATTCAGAAGTAAGTAATTCTATTTTTAGTGACAGTGGTAGTGCCGGCAGGTCGGTTTGGTACGAAAATTTTGGGTGGACAAAACATACATTGGATTATTGTGATTTTAATGTTGCAGATAAAATCACTTCGTTTTACCCGGATATTGCCGGTAAGAATAACCTGTATATTAACCCTGAAAAAACAAAGGATTTTGTACGGGCTAATCCGGTTTTGCAAACCGCTTCAAATAAAAAGAAAGCAAAAGGATTTAAAATTCTAAAGAAATAAAATGAAACAATTAGAAGGTAAAGTAGCTATTGTTACAGGCGGTGCCTGGGATATTGGCCGGCAGGCATCTGTTAAATTATCAGAAGCGGGAGCCAAAGTATGTATCAATTATTTTGGAAATGAAGAGCAGGCAAAAGAGACCCTGCAAATGATCCTCAATTTCGGTGAAGAAGCCATTACCATACAGGGGGATATGACCAAATCAGCAGATGTGGAAAAAGTAGTAAAATCCTGCGAAGAGGCTTTTGGCTCTGTTGTACATGTTCTGGTAAATGTTGCAGGCGGTTTGATGGGAAGAAAAACTTTACCCGATCTGGATGAAGTTTTTTGGGATGCTATGATGGACTTCAATTTGAAAAGCGTTTATCTCGTAACAAGAACCGTTTCCGCTAAAATGACCGAAGGGGGTGCTATCGTTAATTTTTCATCGCAAGCCGCAAGAGACGGAGGCGGTTTTGGTACCATGGCCTATTCTGCTGCAAAAGGCTGCGTTCTTACTTTTACAAGGGGCATGGCTAAAGAATTGGGGCCTACAGGAATTCGGGTGAATTGTATCTCTCCGGGTATTATCAATACAACATTTCACAATACTTCTACAAAACCAGAAGTAAGAACGAATGTTGTCGCAAGTACTCCGTTGAGAAGAGAAGGAAGAGCTGATGAGGTGGGGAATCTTGTCCTTTTTCTGGCTAGTGATGCATCTTCTTTTATCAATGGGGAAAGTGTAGAAATAAACGGGGGAACCTATTTTGTTTAGGTATAGGAAAGGAGACTAAGTATCACGTTTTTTGGTTAGAAAATTATTTAATAGTTATTATGAGATTTTTGTTTGTCGTATGTTTTATAATAGGATTGATCCCTTCATTCGCTCAGCATCCTGTTACTTTTTTTACCCAAAAAGAGGCGCAGGAAGTAAAAGCTAATTACGGGAAGTATCCGCTGATGTCCCGTTCTTTTGAAGAGACAAAAATAGATGTTGATTTTTGGGTGGATAAGGAGGTTGATGTGCCTTTTCCGAAGGATCCTGCAGGTGGATATACCCATGATAAGCATAAGGCAAATTATACCTTAATGTTTAACAGCGGAATATTGTTCAATCTCACCGGGGAGGCAAAGTATGCTACATTGGTAAAGAAAATGATGCTGAAATATGCCGCACTAAATCCAACGCTTAAAAATCATCCTGAAGCTACAAGCAGTAGTCCGGGTCGTATTTTTTGGCAGGCACTCAACGATGCCAATTGGATGGTATACGCTGGTATGGCCTATGATCTTATTTACAATACCCTGAGTATGGAAGAGAAGTACACTATTGAGCAGGGTGCATTTAAACCTGAAGTTGATTTTTTTACAAAGGATTTGAAGAATTGGTTTAACCTTATCCATAACCATGCCGTGTGGTCAACAGCTGGAGTGGGTATTATTGGTATTGCTACCAATAATCAGGATTATATTGATATGGCGCTAAAGGGTACTGAAAAAGATGGTAAATCTGGTTTTATTGCCCTGTTGGACCAGCTGTTTTCGCCCGATGGCTATTACACGGAAGGTCCTTATTATACCCGTTATGCCATTTTACCTTATGCTGTTTTTGCTAATGCAATCAATAACAGTCAGCCTTCGCTAAAAATATTTGAGCATAGAAAGGGTATCCTTCAAAAAGCTTTAAATACCTGTTTGCAGCAAACCAATCTGGATGGGGCCTTTTTTCCTTTGAATGATGCCTTAAAAGATAAAGATTATACTTCCAATGAACTGGTAACCTGTATCAATCTTTTCTGGCCGGTTTATGGCGCTAACAACGATTGGCTGTTTGTAGCCAATAAGCAAAACCGGGTGATGCTGAACCGGGGAGGGCTTGCTATTGCCAAAGCACTTTCTGAAGGGGAGAAGCTTCCTGCATTCTTTCAATACAAGTCAATAGAAAGTACTGATGGTGCCCGGGGAGATGAAGGTGGAGTCACCATTTTCCGGGCCGGAAAAGGGAAGGATTTATCCAGTTTGCTTTTTAAGTATACGGCACATGGTTTGTCACATGGTCATTACGATAAACTCGGGATCATGTTATATGATAAGGGTAATGAAATACTTACCAATTATGGTTCAGTAAGGTTTGTAGGCATAGAGCAGAAATATGGGGGCCGTTACCTTCCGGAAAACAATGCCTATGCCGGACAAACTATTGCACACAATACCCTGGTGGTGGATGAAACCAGCCATTTTCAGGGAAAAGAAAGTATTGCAGAGAATTTTCATTCAGAAAAACTTTTTAGCGATGTTAGTAATCCACGGGTGCAGGTAGCAGCCGCAAAAGAGGAAAATGCCTACCCGGGTATTAGCATGAAAAGAACCGTTTTTGTATTAGAATTTCCAGACGGTAGAAAATGGGTAACCGACATATTCAGGGCAGTTTCCCCTACGAATCATCAATACGATCTGCCTTTTCAATACAAAGGGCATTTGATTAAAACCAATATTGCTTACGAAGCACACACCAAAGATTTAAAGCCACTTGGAAATAAAAATGGTTATCAGTTTTTATGGAATGAAGCTACAGGAAAAGCGAAGGATACTATGGCTCAAATTACTTTTCTAAATGATAAAACGTACTATACTATTTCTTCACTCATTGAGGATTCAGCAACCGTATTTTTTACGAGATTAGGGGCAAATGATCCAAATTTCAACTTAAGGCATGAGCCCGCTTTCATCCTCAGGAAAAATGGTGCCAGCAAAACCTTTTTAAATGTAGTTGAAATTCATGGAAAGTTTGATCCGGTTTATGAGTACTCCTCCAATGCATACCCTACAGTAGAAAAGATGGTATTGCTCCAGGATGATGAAAATTATACCATTGCCGAGATAACAACAAAGGGGAAAAAACTGATTTTGGCACAGGCAAATATTCAGTATGGAGCCCGGAAAAAACATAATGTTCAAGGTCTTGAATGGTCGGGACCTTACGTGGTCCTGTACGATGGAAAGCCATTTTAATATATAAAAAAATTAATAATTTAATTGAAAATTTTATGAAAGCAGCGGATTTGCAGAAGGTTTTTGTAGAAAACCAGGACGTAGAATGGGAGCAGGTAGCAGAAGGAATCAAAAGAAAAATCATGGCATGGGACGATAAAATAATGCTTGTGTTGGTTGCTTTTGAAACCGGTGGGATTGGCACCCTTCATCATCATTATCATTCTCAGGTATCCTTTGTAGAAAGCGGGGTATTTGAAGTAGAAATCGATGGCAAGAAAAAGAATTTAGCCACCGGAGATGTTTTTTATATACCACCGCATGTAGTACATGGTGCTGTATGCCTCGAAGCTGGCACCCTCATTGATGTGTTTAGTCCGATGCGGGAAGATTTTTTAGAGAAGAAGGATTAAACGAAGAGAGATATTCTTTAAATTTCCAATTCTTTTTTATAAAGAAAACGTAGGAATTAAAGGATGCTTTTTGAAAGTTGATTGCTATAAGATCTATGCTTTTATACGTTTTAGTATCACGGATTTTTATTTGCTAAAATTGTAAAAACTGCCATTATGAAACCAATTAAGTATCTGGGACTGCTGCTGAGCTTGTTGTTAATAACAGGTTGGGCTCAGGCACAAAAACGATTTGTCACCGGAAAGGTTATCAGCCAGGTTGATAACCAGCCCCTGCAAGGAGTAAGCATCCTTGCCGATAAACAAAAGGTGGGGGAGCTACCAAAGAGGATGGTTTTTTTTAGCATTTCCGTAGATAAAAATGTTTTGTTGCTGTTATTCTCTTACATGGGGTATAAAGAACAAGCCATTACCCTCACTGATAAATCTACCATGGATGTAGTCATGGTTCCTGTTTCAAGCGATGGGGAAGAGGTTGTGGTGAGTGGTAACGGTACTCAGAAAAAATCCATTGTTACTGGTTCGGTTTCGCGCTATTAGAATGAGCGGTTGGATGAAGTGCCTGTTTCTCGTTTAGACCAGGCGCTGCAGGGAAAGATATCAGGGATACAGAATACAGATTCAGAATATTACTTCAGAAGCTTGAGCAGAACCCAAAGCGCAGGTTCGGGGTTTGAGTTCTATCAATGCCGGGGCAAGTCCTTTGGTTGTGGTAGATGGGCACCCGGTACCGGATGGGCTGTCTTTTGTAAATATGGCTGATGTTCAATCAGTAGAAGTATTGAAAGATGCTGCTTCTTCAGCCATTTATGGTTCAAGAGGAGCGAGTGGGGTAATACTCAATACCACCTAATGCGGGTAAAGCTAACAAACCCAAATTCGGGGTGAAAATGGCTGTGGGCACCAAACAGGATTTCGAGCGATATCCCATGATGACAAATAACAAATATACTCAAATGCTTTTTGATGAAGCTGCTTTAAAATTGCTGGATCTCAGTGTTCTACTGCCAACGACCCTTAATAAAACCAGGCAAGGTATCAATGGCATACTTACCTTGGGTATTGGTAAATTAACCATTCCCGCTGGCGATACGCTTGAAATCAATGGTGGAACCGCCATCGGCAGGGCACCTTTCAGTGATGCCAAATATATTTATACCGCCGTTTCAGGTGCAAATGCAGGGCAGCTCCGGATCAATGGAATTAATTCCGGCAGCATGCTTTTTCCGGTAGGCGCTGCCAATTTCTACTTACCCGTTACACTGAGTCCCGAAGCCGTTTCAGATCATAGCGTCAGCGTATTTACTGGCATAACAGAAGTAGGCTTGCCAGGTGGAACTGACTTTACAGTAGTTAAAAAAGCATCTGTTGTAGATGCGGCGTGGATTATCAACCGACCCAACGGAACCGGAAACTGTAGCGTGTCTCTGCAATGGGAATCCTCGCTGGAAGGTGCAGCTTTTGTTTCTTATGCCAATAATGAAATTGGTGTTGCCCGTCATCATGGGGCAAGCTGTAGCCTGACTTCCGGATCTGGTGATAATACTTTACTTACCTCTACCTCCCCCCTTTCTGAATTTTCCTCTTTTGGCGTGGGTCGTCTGGGAATTGTACTGCCTATGGTATTTAAAAATATAAGTGCCATAGCAATAAATAGTGGGGTGGAAATCAACTGGGAAGTAGCCCTTGAAGAAGATGGATCTGTATATGAAATTGAAAGGAGCAAGGGTCAAAGGAGTTTTGTAAAAATGCGAAGGGTTGCCGCTGCCAATAGAAGCGTTATAATTATTTTGATAAAAGTTCACTTTCAACAGTTGTCTACCACCGTATAAAAAATATGGATAAAAATGGCGAGGCTACTTACAGCAGGATGGCATCTGTAAGAAATAATAGAGCTTCACAAATTGAATTTTACCCCAATCCTGTTGTCAATGAAATTACTTTCAGTGGATTAAAGCAAGGTGCTGTAATCCGGATCGCAGTTGCCAACGGGCAGGTAATCAGGCAGCAGGTTGCCAATGCGTCTTTTCTCCGTATTAGGCTCGAAGCTTTGGATAGGGGGATGTACTTTGCAGCAATTTTTTCCCCGGATGGAGTAGCGGAAACTAAAAAGTTTATAAAGCAATAGATTGGTTTTTTTGAAGTACCTTTCTTCAATCAACTTGTATAAACATGACAAATTTCAGATTAGACGGGAAAGTAGCCCTTGTAACGGGTTGCAGCCGGGGTATTGGCAAAGCAATTGCCATTGCATTTGCTTATGCCGGTGCAGATATTATTGGGGTAAGCAACAGCATGCCTGCTGCCGGAAGCGAAGTTGGCAAAGAAGTAGAAGCGGCTGGCAGAAAATTTTATCCTTATGCAGCGGATTTTTCCAACAGAGATGCCCTGTATGCATTTATCAATAAGGTAAAAGCAGAGCATCCGGTCACTGATATTTTAATAAATAATGCCGGTAATATTATGCGCAAACCCGCCGCAGAACATCCCGATGCGTATTGGGATACCATCATAGATATTAACCTGAATGCTCAGTTTATCCTGACACGTGAAATAGGTAAAAGAATGATAGAGCAAGGTAGCGGGAAAATTGTATTTACCTGTTCACTGCTTAGTTTTCAAGGAGGCATCAATGTTCCAGGATATGCGGCAAGTAAAGGAGCGGTGGCCTCGCTGTTAAAGTCATTTGCAAACGAGTGGGCTTCGTTGGGAGTAAATGTAAATGGGGTAGCGCCCGGTTACATAGCTACCGATAATACCACACAATTACGCGAAGACCCGGAAAGAAGCAATGCTATTCTTGCCCGTATTCCCGCCAATCGTTGGGGTACGCCCGAAGATATGGCAGGGGCTTATGTTTTTCTTTGCTCGCCTGCGGCCAGTTACGTTAACGGTACCATATTGACGGTAGATGGTGGCTGGATGGGAAGATAATTTTTTCAATACTTAATTATAAAAATATGGAAGTTCGATTTCAGGTAAGTCCGAAAGAAATGAGTGAAATGAATACCCGGCAGCAAAGGGAGCATTTTTTAATTCAAAACCTGATGACGCCAGGTGAAATTTCGTTGACCTATACCCATTATGATCGCATGATAGTGGGGGGAGCTACGCCGCTGGGAGAAGCCATTTCATTGCCAAATGAGGAAGAAATGAAGGCACATTTTTTCCTCGAAAGAAGAGAGATGGGCATCATCAATGTAGGGGGAACTGGTACCGTTTCGGCTGACGGTGAATCCTTTAGTTTGGAAAAACTTGAGTGTGTTTATTTAGGGAAAGGTATCAAAGAAGTGGCTTTCAGTAGTGCCGATGCCTCCCATCCGGCTATGTTTTATATTTTGTCGGTTCCTGCGCATCAGCAATATCCTTGCAGAAAAATGACTAAAGAAGAAGCATCTCCTGTTCATTTGGGCGACTTTTCTACTTCCAACAAAAGAACCATCTATAAATATATTCACAATGATGGCATACAAAGTTGTCAGTTGGTTATGGGATTAACAACACTCGAACCCGGATGTGTATGGAATTCAGTACCACCGCATACGCATACCCGCCGCATGGAAACCTATTTTTACTTTGATGTACAGGAAGAACACAGGGTTATGCATTTTATGGGCGAGCCGCAAGAAACAAGGCATTTGGTGATGGCCAACAACCAAGCAGTCTTATCGCCTCCCTGGAGCATGCACTTTGGCGTAGGTACTGCCAATTATGGCTTTATCTGGGGCATGGCAGGTGAAAATAAAGAGTTTACCGATATGGATCCCGTAGCCATAAAGACGGTTAAATAGGATTTTTTTATTGTTTTTTTTCTTAAACAGGCTGCAAAAGCTTGTCATGAAATCCTTCCTGTGCTAATAAATCCCCCTGCCTGTAATAAGCAGAAGATTTTATGGCATTGCAACATTATGTTTTATCCAGAAAGATCGGAACAAATAAGGGGCAAGGAATAAACAGTTTTTAAGGCCATAGGAACGTATTATAAATGACCATATGAAAGTAAAAGGACTACGTTGGTGGATTATAACTTTGATAGGGGTTGCAACGATTATAAATTATATCGACCGGAGTGCTATTAACATCATGTGGCCCTATATCTACAAAGATTTTGGTATTTCAGACGAAGACAATAAGAATGCCTTAGCCCTGCTGACTACCTTTTTTATGATTGCCTATGCTATCGGGCAAACAGTTACTGGCAAAATGATGGATGCCATTGGTACCCGTTTGGGTATGGTGGTTTCTATTGCCGGATGGAGTGTTTCCATTGCCTTGCATGCACTTGCCAAAGCCATCACTTCTTTTAGCATTTTTCGGTTTTTTCTGGGTTTGTTTGAAGCAGGCAACTGGCCCGGTGCTACCAAAAGCAATGCAGAATGGTTCCCGGCTAAAGAGCGGGCTATTGCGCAAGGTATCTTCGGGGCCGGAGCTTCTCTGGGATCCGTCATCAGTGCTCCCATTATTGCCATTCTTTATCTGGCCATAGAGTGGCAGGGTACTTTTGCAGGCATCGCAGTTTTAGGGCTGCTTTGGATTATTCCCTGGATACTGGTAAATAAAGGTACCCCCGATAAACATCCGTGGATTACTAAAGAAGAACAGAACTATATTTTAGATTGTGATGATACCAAAGCGAATGTAGAGGTGGAATCAAAAGTATATAATTGGAAAGAGTTGCTAAATATTAAAGCTACCTGGGGCATCATTTCCTCCCGCTTTTTTATCGATCCGGTATGGTGGTTATTCGTAACCTGGTTACCTACTTTTCTAAAAGAAAATTTCGAATTTGATATCAAGCAGATTGGTGCGTTTGCCTGGTTTCCTTACCTGATGGCAGCCATCGGTGGCCTGGTAGGCGGTTGGTATTCTTCCAATCAAATAAAAAAAGGTGTTAAGCCGGTGGAGGCTAGAAAAAAAGCCATTACCATAGGGTGTGGTCTTATGTTGGTATCGCTGGTAGCTACCGTATTTATGCTCGATTCTCTTAAAAATGAACCCGCTATTGCTATTGGATTGATCAGCATTACTTTATTTGGTTTTCAGTTCCTCATTGGTAATATTCAAACCTTGCCGTCGGATTATTTCAACGGAAAAAATGTGGGTGTAGTATCAGGTATGGGAGGTACAGCCGCAGTGCTTGGGGTTTTAATAACTACCTGGTTGGTGCCGGTACTTACCAAAACAAGTTATGTATCCTTTTTTGTGCTGGGGGCTATTTTGGTACCGCTTGCCTGGCTCTCCATTAAAGTATTTGATAAAAAATGAAACAAGGAATCTTGATTTTTTTAGCAGTTTTTTTTGTCTTATTTGCCAATGCCAAAAAAGTATTGGTGCGAACGGCTGAAGAGGCAACCGCTGCCTTGAAAGTGTTAAGTCCCGGCGATTCGGTGGTTTAGGCCAATGGATTGTATAGGGATGTGAATGTACGTTTTACCGCAAAGGGTACCGATAAAATGCCGGTAGTCTTTATGTCAGAAATGGAGGGGAAAGTGGTCTTTGAAGGCAATTCAAGATTATCCTTTTCAGGAGCCTATGTAGTGGTAAATGGATTTGTATGGCAACATGGAGGCGGGGGGCTGGAGAAATCCTCTGTCATTGAATTCAGAACCTCTTCCCCGAATGAAGCCACTTATTCTGTATTGCAAAACTGTGTAGTCTATGAATTCAATAATGCCAATAAAAGCATAGACAACAAATGGGTTTCCCTATTTGGGCAGTACAACACGGTAAAAAACTGTCTGCTTAAAGGGAAAGATAATTTAGGAGCCACCCTTACGGTTTGGTTGAAAGAAGGGATAGCCGCTCACCATACCATTGCTTATAACTATTTCCTCGACAGGCCAAATGGTATGGATGCGGATAACGGACTCGAAAGTATTCGTATTGGCGACAGCAAAACTTCTCTGACCGATGCGTACTGCAAAGTGGCGTTTAATTTGTTTGAAGCATGTGATGGTGAAATGGAGATTATTTCAAACAAGTCTGGCCAAAATAGCTATTATGGAAATACTTTTTATAATTCAAATGAAGGATTGACACTGCGGGATGGGAATGGAGCAGTTTGTGAAGGAATTTTTTTTTGGAGGGAGCAAAACCCAATCTTACGGCATTCGGGTGATTGGAGAAAATCATGTGGTTAAAAACAATTACTTCTCCGGATTAAAAGGGTTTAAAGATAAATTCAGGGCACCGCTTACCGTTGTAAACGGAGTTGAAAATTCACCGTTGAATGGATATTTTCAGGTAAAAAATCTTTCTATATCGGGAAACCAATTTGTGAATTGTGAAGGGCCAGCTATTCGTTTCGGATCGGGGCGAAGGGACGCTTTACTTGTCCCAACCGGAATTGTAATGGAAAACAACTTTATTTTTTCAAAAGCAAAAATGACTTACCCCCGGATTGATTATGTAACGCAGCCTTCAAAAATTGAAAGCAAACATAATTTCACTAATTTGAAAGCAAAAGGATATCAGGGGTGGGAATCCTCCTCTTTAGAAATCAAAACCAACTCCTATGGTATTATGGAAATCATTATGGATGGTAAAGAAATATCAATGGCAACCAAGCTAGTTGGTGAAAATGAGGTAGGCCCCGTTTGGTTAAGGTCGGAAAAATAATTAAAGTAAAAATTTGCAATATATAGCCAATTTACAGGGTCTTTCTATCAGGCTTTGCAAAAAAACGTTTGGTTTAAAACTTGGGAAAACCTTTCCAATTTTCCAATGGTGAGGAAGTGATCCGAAATAAACCCATAAGGTACCCGCTGATATGGACGGCAGATAGCTTGAATAAGGGGTTGGCGGATAGTTAAAATGGATTTTATAGTCTCATTTGCCCTGAATCAGGATTGGTTATTAAAATGATACTGAATAGGAATTGTTTATTAAATATATTAATAAGTAATAGTTCATTTTAAGGATGCAATCGTTTTCGTAGATTTTCGAGGGTAGGTTCGCCCAGGCAATAGCCAAAGGTTACCTTTACAACAATTGTTTGAAGATGGCTTACTCCTAGTGATTATAATATGAAATCCCCCGTAAGATGGTTCTCGCTCCGCAAATGATTATCCGGTGCGGAAAGCCTGATGCAATTAAATGGGAAAAGGCAATTAAAAACAATAAATTGGTCCTATGAAAATAATCGCATTTGGAGAAGTATTGATGAGGTTATCTCCACCGGGCCACACCCGCTTTGGTCAGGCTACTTCATTCGATTTGTTTTTTGCTGGTGCGGAATACAATACTTCCATTTCGCTTTCAAGAATGGGGATGCCCGTTGGCTTCGTTACAAGGTTGCCTGATAACGATTTGGGAATGGCTGCTATAGAGCAATTAAACCGGTATAGTGTGGATACAAAAAATATTGTGTCTGGCGGCCACCGGATGGGTATATATTTTTTGGAGCAAGGGGCTATTGCAAGAGGTAGCAAGGTTATTTATGACAGGGAGCATTCCTCCTTAGCCGACATTGCTCCGGGTTCCTTAAACTGGAAGAGTATCCTGAAAGACTCCTCCTGGTTTCATTGTACAGGCATTACGCCTGCTTTGTCAAAAGCCGCTGCAGAGGAAACCCTGATTGCCGTTAAATCGGCTTTTGAAGCAGGTTTAACGGTAAGTATCGATTTGAATTTCAGAAGCAAATTGTGGCAGTATGGTTGTAAGCCTTCTGAAATAATGCCTGAAATCTTCAAATATTGTCATGTAGTACTCGGCGACAAGGATACGGTACATACTTACTTTAATATTGCCGCAGAAAAAACAGAAGCAGAAGCATCTTATCTGGAGGTGATGACAAAATTAAAAGAGGCTTTTCCTCAATTAACGGATATTATATTTTCTTATCGCAATATTATTTCTGCTAATCACAATGCTATAGGAGCCTATTATCTGAAAAATAATAAAATAATTAAGTCAAAGGAATTTGATCTCGACGGTATTGTAGACAGATTGGGAGGTGGAGATGCAATGATGGCGGGAATCATTTACGGGATTACTCATTTTTCTTCTGATGCGCAGAAGAGTATTAATTTTGCTTTGGCCGCCGCAGCCCTTAAATCTACTATTCCGGGAGATACCAATTTTGTTTCAGCACAAGAAGTTTTAAGTATGTTGTCGGGGAATACCACCGGAAGAATCGATCGTTAAAAATAAATTCATCATCATAAAAGTAAATTCAATGTCGAAAAAAGTAGTCACCCTCGGAGAAATTATGTTGCGTTTATCCACGCCGGATTTTAAGCGATTTGTACAGGCCGATACCTTTGACATCACCTATGGTGGTGGAGAGGCCAATGTAGCGGCAGCGCTTTGTAATTATGGCTTAGAAGGCACGTTCGTTACCAAGGTTCCGGATAATCCAATCGGGCAATCCGCCATCAATCATATTCGCCGGTATGGTGTGGATACTCAATTTATAGCCCGGGGTGGCGATCGTTTGGGTATTTATTTCCTGGAAACCGGGGCTTCCATGCGGGCTTCGCAGGTGGTATACGATCGGGCGGGGGCTTCCATTGCCGATGTGGATGCAAGCGAATTTGACTTTGATAAGATTTTTGAAAATGCAGTGTGGTTTCATACTACCGGTATTACCCCTGCTTTGAGCGATAAGGCCGCAGCACTAACCGAAGCCGCACTAAAGGCTGCCAAAGCCAAAGGCATCACCACAAGCATTGATCTCAATTACCGGAAAAAGCTTTGGAGTAAAGAAAAAGCAAGAGAAGTGATGACGCGGCTTTGCCAGTATGTGGATGTGTGTATTGGTAACGAAGAAGATGCGGATACCACACTCGGTTTTAAAGCAGGAGATACCGATGTAACCAAAGGTGAATTAAATCTTGATGGTTTTAAAGATGTATTTCATCAGATGAAAGAAAAATTCGGGTTTAAATTTATCGCTTCCTCGCTGAGAGAAAGCCATAGTGCGAGTGACAACGGATGGAGCGCTTTGGTATATGATGGTACGGATTTTTACCATACCAAACAATACAATGTGCGGATAGTAGACCGCGTTGGTAGTGGCGATTCCTTTGCCAGTGGATTGATTTATGGATTGGTTACCGGTATGCCTATGGGCGAAGCAGCCGAATTTGGAGTAGCAGCGAGTGCCTTGAAGCATACCATTCCCGGCGATATGAATCATGCTACTTTAAAGGAAGTGAAAGATTTAATGAAAGGGGACGGCAGTGGTAGAGTTCAACGTTAAAATATTTTATTATGATTATAGATGATTTAGCGCAGGCAAAAAAGTATATCGGTCTGCATCCCTTATTTGAAAAAGCTTTTCAATACATAACGGAAACAGATTTCGATCAGCAGCCCGAAGGCAAAACGCCCATAGCGGATGGTTTATTGGCCATTTATACCCATGGCTCCGGCAAATCGAAAGAAGAAAGTGTAGCCAAATTTGAATGTCATAATTACAACATTGACATTCAGGTTTGCCTGCAGGGAAAAGAGGAGTATGGCTGGAAACCAAGGGGAAATTGTACCCATCCAAATGGAGATTTTAATGAAACAAAAGATCTGCAATTGTTTCAGGATGCGCCGGATACTTTTTTTCATTTAACCGATGGACAATTTGTAATTTTCTATCCTGAAGATGTACATGCCCCACTAATATGTGAGGGGAATATTAAAAAATTAGTTATCAAAGTGAAAATTTAATGTATGCAAACAGTTGAACAAATAAAAGCAGCCATCATACAACAAGGTATGTTGCCTTTATACTTTCATGCAAGTGAGACAGTAAGTCTTGAGGTGTTGAAAGCCATTTATGGTGCCGGTATAAAAGCGGTGGAGTATACCAACCGTGGAGAAGCGGCGCTCGATAATTTTAAAGCCATGGTTGCTTTACGCAATGAATCCATGCCCGGTTTATTGCTTGGTGTAGGTACCATTAAAAATATCGGCGATGCACAAAAATACCTCGATGCGGGAGCTGATTTTCTGGTGAGCCCGGGGTTTGTTCCTAATGTAGCCGCTCATTGTATAGCGAATGATATTTTTTATGCTCCCGGTTGTATGACACCCACTGAAATTATTGCCGCTGAAAATGCAGGGGTGGTTTTTATCAAATTATTTCCCGGAAATATGCTGGGTCCGGAATACCTTTCTTCCATTAAGGATTTATTTCCAAAACTGGTATTTATGCCTACCGGTGGGGTAGATACCACCCGGGAAAATATAGAAGGCTGGTTTAAAGCAGGTGTTTGTGCCGTAGGTATGGGAAGCAAACTCATCAGTAAACAACGCATGCAGGATGGTGATTATGAAACCATTGCCACCGAAACAAAAAAGGTAATGGAAATTATCAGTTCACTCAATCACAAGTAAAAAGTAGTTATATTTGTTTTTTTTTGAAGGTGAGGGGTTTGCAAATGAAAAACATTTTGCAGGCCCTTTTTCTTTTCTGTCTTTTTCCCTATTGTGTTGAGGGATTTGCCGTTTAACGGGTTTAAGTACATATTTTTATACCTATATTTAGCAATGCATATTTGTGCGGACTTGCTCATTTGGGCAAAAAAATACTTAATCAGGAAATAATTGGCTATCTGTTGAATATCGGTTGCATTTAAATGGAGAAGGGAGGAAAATAAGATTTTCACGCCAACACATCAACTCCCTTTCCATTTGGTATATATGTTTTCAACATTTGCCAAGCTGGATTTTTCAATTAAACTGTAAAAAAATATGCCCGGTCATGTATATTTGAAACATGTTTGGTATCATTTTCAGGCTATTTGCCCAGAAAAAAGGTGCAGAGTAGCTCTCTTTTAAACTTAAAAAGGGAAGCCTGCTTACGATTAAGCATTTATTAATGTTACTCACCTGATTTATACAAATAATTATAAACACTATGATAGAATCAGCATTGAAACAGCAATTTCTGGAAAAATTTGGCGAAGAACCGGTGGTGATAAAGTCTCCGGGCAGGATCAACATCATTGGGGAACATACCGATTACAATGATGGTTTTGTGCTACCGGCAGCTATTGATAAGGCCGCCTATCTGGCAGTTTCGGTACGGCAAGATGATTCCTTTCACTTGATAGCGCAGGATCTGAATGAGGAATACAACGTAAATCTGGCCGATTTAAAGCCTTTGATTGACGGGGGATGGTCCAATTACCTGTTGGGTGTGGTGGCACAATTTATAAAAAAGGGAGTGGAGGTAAAAGGACTCAACATGATGCTTTCAAGCAATGTGCCAATCGGTGCAGGCCTTTCCTCTTCTGCGGCGGTTGAATGTGCTACAGCCATGGCTTTAAATGAATTATTTAAAACTGGCTACGATAAAATCGAACTCGTAAAAATGGCGCAGAAGGCTGAGCATGAGTATGCCGGGGTAATGTGTGGTATTATGGATCAGTTTGCTTCGATGATGGGTAAAAAGGATCATTTGATAAAACTCGATTGCCGCAGCCTTGAGTATGAATATGTACCGCTAAAAATGGAAGGGCTACGGATTGTTTTACTCAATACCAATGTACACCACTCGCTGGCCACCTCGGCATACAATACCCGCCGCAATGAATGCAAACAGGCGGTAGAATGGGTAAAAGAAGGAGAACCAACGGTACAGGCTTTACGCGATGTAAATGAGGCAATGCTTGATAAATACGTGCTGCATAAGGATGCGTTAATTGACAAACGCAGCCGGTTTATAGTACGGGAGATTGAAAGACTTCAACTGGGATGTATTGATCTTTTTGAGGGAAATATTGAGGCGCTGGGTAAAAAAATGTTTGCAACGCATGACGGACTGTCGCATGATTATGATGTAAGCTGTCCCGAACTGGATTTTCTGGTAGATGCGGTAAGAAATAATCCTGCCGTTGTGGGTTCCCGCATGATGGGAGGCGGTTTTGGAGGGTGTACCATCAACCTGGTAAAAGAAGAAGCTATCGACGATTTGATTGCTTCGATGAAACCACTGTATGAAGAAAAAATGAACCTGCCCCTGACTGCTTATATCGCTACCATTGAAAACGGAACAGAAATGATTGGATAAACAGGTTTCACTAAAAATTACATCCACACAAACGGAAAAATATTTTTACCGGAGCGGATGTTCTTGTTTCCCCGCAGAGGATGAAAAGACCCTGGCAGGGGAAATGCCTGATTTTCGAAAGGGAGTTCCCAATATTTTTACCGCCACGAAAAAAAGATGGAAGGATTGGCAAGCCGATAAAAAACAACCTGCCTGTACCGAAGGCGCAGTGTGGGATACCATTTCCCGAATGATTCATGATGACCTGATGAGGAACCGGGAGGTACGGGTAAATGATCCGAATGAATTAAAGGATTTCCGACAGAAAAATTAAGATAAGAATTGGGGTTTGCTTCTTATTATCGAATATTTTCAGGCCGCAGGAACCGGTTATATCGGCGGTGGGTAGATAAAGATGCTGTGGGATGATAAAATTTCCGGGAGAGAGTTGGAAGCGGGTTAAAGCATCCAGCCAATTGCTGAAGTAAATTTTATTCTGCTCATTTTTAGAGATGCCCTGAAGTTGATTTAAGAAACCTATTTATAGATACTCGAACTTGAGCCTCGGCGCGGGGCAAAAGCAATTTCCCTTTGGTGGAGGACAAAATCAATTCCGTTTCTGAAGAAAGCAATTCCCTTCCGGTGGAGGGGCGTACCTATCGGTAGGCAGGTGGCTGCCCTAAGCCATATATTTTAGCTAACCGGCAGTCTTTCAGGGCAGCCTGGATGAGTGGTTTGGCTATAAAGATAAAACAACGTATGCTATCCCTCCCTATGCTACCTGCCATCCCCCACCCGTCTTGGTTTTGTGTCTCACAAACCAATAACCATCTTTCTATTTTCCACCATTTTCCCCTAATTTAGCCAAGCAAAAAGTTCTTTGAAGAGTCCAGTAGTTATTATTCTCCTGATTTTTTTGGGCTGACTTAAAAATTGCTGCATTAAGTAGAAAGCATTCGGTAGCACTCCCAATAACTACCAATACCAGGGTGATTACAGCGAGTTTGATCCCGAATCGTGCCTCTCGGGACTAAGTGGTCCACGGTTGGAATGATTTTATGCTAAGGAGCTATGACCCGCAAACCTGTCCCGACAAAGGAGGGATCTCAGGTTTTTGCAGCATGATCCTTACGATCCCTGTCTGCCGACAGGCAGGAGTTTGCGAGTGGCTATGTGGGAATGGG
>JBBQXO010000040.1:0-33061 GCA_038209595.1 Chitinophagales bacterium | reverse complement strand
TTCAGTATATGTTCTACTCCCTTGTTGGCTCGGTACCATTCGACGCAAGGTTTGAGAAACTTTTTTTTAAATCAATTTGCAGATCAGCACCAGCAAGCTCTATCAATTTATTCAAAAAGTCGAGTTCCATCTGCTTCCGGCTCAAGGCTGCCTCGGCTTCACGAAGCTTTTTCTCCAACACCTTAGTTTGATAATTTTCACTATTTTCTTGTACCATGAGAACTTTGTTTTTCTGCAAATATCCGCTTTATTTATTTACTCAATTATAGATAGCTTATTGGTTAACCAATAACTCTTTTGATGCTTCTAATACACTGCATTTACCATGTTCTATGTCGTTTACGGTTTGTCTTTTTATCGCTTCGCTAAAATGCTTTACTTGACGAAAACTTTTTTTTAGCTGCGATTTTGTTACTTTTTTTACCATTTGTTTCCTTTTTTTTGTTAAAAATTGGTAAACCTATTTCAGGCAAATACAATTTTTGTAAAACTAATATAAAAAGCCCCAGAGCCATAGTGGAATCTTATTTCCGAATCCAACAGGTAAATCATCCATAACGAGAAACCCATTTTCCTGTCCTGCAATTTGTTTTTGTTTTTTGTTTTTTCCTCCAATTTCCAAATACCATTTATGATATACAAAAAAGTCTGCCTTTTTTGCATATGTTACAGGAATGCCTGCATTTTGTAACCACATAAGAATAATGGTTTCCCGTAGATTTCCCCTATTGGTATTTTGGGGGTTGAGTGCGTACATGAAATTAGTATTCCGTAAATAAATTTTTTCTGGTTTATTCAAAAGGCTTATCCCTTTGGTTTCGCTCCATAAGTTCCGGCTCAGGTTGGCTGCTTCCAGCAAATGCAAAAGTTCAATCAGCCTGTTCCTCGTAGTTCCCAAATCTTCTGAAAGTTTTGATATATTAGGCATAAATGGAACCGACTCCGAAATAATATATAGCAGCTTTTTAATCTGATGTGTTGTTCCTACTGTAATTTGAGTAGCCTCGGGCAAATCATAGTCAATTACCATTTTTATCAGTTGCTGCAAACGCATGGCATATTCCTCCTCATCATTTTGAAAAAAGGGATAAATGCCACTTTGCATGTAGCTATGCAAATGCATCAGGGGTTTATCCAATATTTCAATGAATTCGGAACTTATGCGTGGATGATTCTTTATAATATCTTCAGCCTGTATAACTGGCAAATCAATGTGTTTGTATAATAAAAGGTATTCCCGAAAAGAAAGTTCCGGTAGTTCATAAAACAAGACTCTTCTTGATAAGTCAGCCTCGGATTTTCTCAAAGCCAATACTGAAGATCCGGACAGATACAATTTTAATTCAGGTAAAAAGTCGAGAATGTTTTTTACTTCCCTTTGCCAGTCCGGGTATTTATGCACTTCATCCAATGCCAGGTATTTCCCACCATCATGATAGAACTTCTCTGCGGTTTCGTATATTCCGAATGTACTGAAGTATAAGTCATCAAGCGATAAGTAAAGACTTTTTTCAGGATCCAGATTTGTTTTAATAAATTGGAGCAGTAAGGTAGTTTTGCCGGTTCCTCTTCCTCCCAAAATCATCCAGGATTGTGCTTTCTTGCTTAATGTAGGAAATAGGAAACGATAAAAATCAAGCCTTGTTTTTGCCAGTAAAAATCTATATTTTGCTATTAATTGCTCCATTTAAAGAGCAAATATAGTACAAAATGCTCTTTGAAAGAAGCATAAAATAAGATGATGCTTCTTTTGTTTTTTATGCTGACTATATTTTATCAGGCTCTTGGCTTTAATTCCTAACTCCTTTTACTGTTATTCAATATCGCCCAGGTATTCAACACCACCGCAAAAACAATCATGATTCCCAGTTGCCGGGAGATATCTGAAAAACCGCTGCCTTTCATAACCACCATGCGCATGACTTCGATAAAATAGGAAACAAGGATTTTTTATAATGCTCATCAGGTACAAATAATTGATATTGGCCCTTGTTCCATTCACTGCATTCACTGATAGTAAAAGGTTGGTTTCAATTTCTTTTACCAGATTTTTTCAAAATTCGCCGGTATCTCCAAAATAATATCAGCCTCATCCTTTTCGAATTTTTCGCATGGCATCTTCCTATCGGCCAGTGTACTCCGTTAGGTTGAAATACCCTGAAGCCGTTATTTTTTCTACCAATTGTTTGGATAAAGAGAAACGGTCATGATCTGCCACAGCGAGCCTAACCCTTTTATCATCACATTTTTTGCAATCAGGTAAAACCATTTTGCAGGGATTATGACCTGCAAAGGAATGGGCATATTTTCAATAGGAAACATAAAGCCGCTGAGCATTAAGGTAGTGAGGAACATACCAACCAATGAAATAAGAATGAACACCTGTTGAGAATCAGTGATCGTACTGATGAGTAAACCAAGACTTAGTGCGGTAATCTTAAACAATATGCTTTCTGCCCACCAAAATCATGGAGCCACAAACCACAAACCACAAACCACAAACCACAACAAACAACCACAAACCATAAACAACAAACCACAAGCCACAAACCACAAACCACAAACTAAAAACCACAAACAACAAAAAACAAAGAATTATTCTGTTTCCTCCCCTCCGAATTCTGTTTTTACTTCTTCACTTGCCATGCCTTGTTCATTCAGGTAGCGGCTAAAGGCGGCGGTAAATCCATGCGTGGTATATACTTTTTCCGGTTGGCATAACTCTATAGCTTTTAGCAATCCGGGCCAATCGGCATGATCGCTGAGTACAAAGCCACGGTCGGCATTGTTGCGGCGGGTATTGCCCCGCACCTGCATCCAGCCGCTGCAAACACCAAGGCTAAAGGGTTGCAGCTTGCGCATCCATGGCGTACCTTGTGCACCCGGCGGCGCAACAATGATGGCATTTTTCAACTCCGTTTTTGGGGTATCAGCTTCTATCCTGCGCACCGTCGGTAACTTTATACCTGCCTCGGTTAGCGCTTTATGGGTGTTCCATACTGCGCCATGTACTAAAATTGGGATACTCAAATCTTCTACAGCTTTTAATATCCGTTGTGCTTTTCCCAGACTATAGGCAATCAAAACGCTGTTTTTACCTGCAGCAGCATTTTGCAACACCCATTCCTGTACCTCCTTATAAATCAGTGCCTGCGGTTGCCATTGGTAAATGGGCAATCCAAAAGTACATTCCGTAATCAGGCTATGACACTGAACCGGCTCCCAAGGCGCGCTGATGCCATCATTTTCGAGTTTGTAATCACCGGTAACTACCCACACTTCGCCCTTGTATTCCACCCGAACCATGCTGCTTCCCACGATATGACCGGCGGGATGCAGCGATACTTTCACGCCTTGCATATCTAAGGTTTTCCCCCATTCCATTGTACTCACGTTTATATCAGCACCTAGCCGAAGCCGCATAATGGGTTCACTAAGCGGATGGCTGAGATAGCTTTCGCTTCCCCAGCGGGCATGGTCGCTATGGGCATGTGTAATGATGGCCTTTTTTACACCAAGCCAAGGATCAATGTAAAAATCGCCGGGTGCGCAGTAAAGCCCTTTGTTGGTAAATTGAATGAGTGACAAATGTTCAGATTGATGAATGGTTATAACCGGATAGCAAAGTAAATAGTTGAGGGAGTAAATTAATTCTTTTTGAGGAAAAAAATCTTTCTTCTTTTTAAAGGTATTAGCAAATTAAATAAGATCAATACTAAAGTTTTCTATTTCCGGTTCATTCTTTTCCATCCACCTTGCGGTTGCTTACCACTAAATCATCTGGCAGCAGGTTGAGTACAGATATTTTCAGAATGTTGGCAATACACTTCAACTGCCCGATAGTAATGTTTTCTTCTTTTTGCTCAATACGGCTATAGGTACTTTGGGTTATGTGCAGCATTTCCGCCATTTGCGCCTGTGTAATCCCAAGGGCTTCGCGGTTTTGTTTGATTCGTTTTCCGGGCATAGAATTTTAAGATTTTTTTACGAATTTATGCAGGATTTGCATAAAGAGGATGGGAGTTAAGAAATAATTTCAAAGATTCATTTTTAAACGGGGTGTTGGATTTTTATAAAAGGACTTATGCAAATTTTTTATTGAAAGGGATGATAAAAACAACTACTTAGTAAATGGGGCAATCTATCATTTATTTGAAAGCTGATATTAAATGGAGAATGAGTAATTCATGCCCCCGCACCCCCATTGAACAAGCAACCTGGACTAACCGGCAGCCGGTACGAGATACAATTACCAGCACCACTCCATTTTTCAATAGAACCGGCCACGTCTGTATGAACCCACAAACCTTGCCCTGCCCCAACCATTGGGCCAGCCGTCTCAATGGCAGCGTTGTAACGCGAAGGGTAGGCACCGGCATTGTGCTGCGGGTAATGGCGGGCGATACGCTTAATTATAGCACCCGTGCCACATACGCACAGGCACATGGCAGTGGGTGGAACACCGCCCAATCGGTAACCAATATGGTGACAGCCTTAGCAAGTGCTTTTGTAGGCCCGGCTGCTTCCCTGTTTGATGGCAAAGCCAAATTGCTTACTAATGGACAAACCATAGTAAACACCACCGCTTTTCATAGTGCCATACAGCATCAGCGGGCCAACACGCCAACCAATAGAACGCCAAGGGCATTTTTAAAAGCTATGTTTTGTACGCCGAAGGTTCCGAGAGTGCAGCGATTCGGGAAACAGCTACAACTTCTAAAATTTCGAAGTAGAATTTAAAGACCGGGGGATGCAAATCGATAACAAATGGTTTGGAATCAATGGGTTGTAAATTGTTCGATCAAAGCCGTTTTTTTTCATAAAAAAGCGGTATTTGCTATTATCCGGTCGATTTTCCTTTATTTCGGCGGCATTTTTCGCTGCAATATTTTACTTCGTCCCATACTTTTTCCCATTTTTTACGCCAGGTAAAGGGTCTGCCACAGGTAAGGCAGGTTTTTTCGGGGAGATTTAATTTGATGTGTGCCATATGGTTATTACATTTACAATATATTTAGGTTTAATTTGCAAAAATATAGGATAACATTTTGGTCGTTATTTTATTAAATCATACTTTTGCCCTCCTTTAAATTGGGCTTAAAACACTTTGGGGTCGGAAAAAGAACTATTTTAATGCAAAAATATGTGGGCTTTGTAGTGCAAACTACAAGCCTAAACGTGTTTTGCGCCATCTAAAGGCAAATATAAAACAGGAAAACATCATATGTCAACCACACAATTACAGAGGCTAAATTTTGGTAAGAGTAAGAACCTTGCAGAAACGCCTGACCTGCTGGCTATTCAGATCCAGTCGTTCAGAGAGTTTTTTCAATTAGAAACTACACCTGATAAGCGGAACAATGAAGGCTTATTCCGGGTGTTTAAGGAGAATTTTCCGATTAGTGATACCCGGAACATTTTCGTTTTGGAGTTTCTGGATTATTTTATTGACCCGCCACGTTATTCTATTGATGAGTGTATGGAGCGTGGTCTTACGTATGCCGTACCTTTAAAAGCCAAATTGCGTCTGAGTTGTAATGACGAAGAGCATATTGACTTTCAGACCATTGTTCAGGACGTATTTCTTGGAAATATACCTTACATGACACCACGTGGTACTTTCGTAGTGAATGGTGCGGAGCGGGTTGTAGTAAGTCAGTTGCACCGCAGCCCCGGTGTATTCTTCGGACAGAGCCTGCACCCCAACGGAACTAAAATTTATTCTGCGCGGGTTATTCCTTTTAAGGGAGCCTGGATGGAATTTGCTACAGACATCAATAATGTCATGTATGCATATATTGATCGGAAAAAGAAGTTTCCTGTAACTACTTTACTTCGCTCTATCGGTTTTGAAACCGATAAGTCTATTCTCGAACTATTCGGTATGGCCGACGAAGTAGAAGTGTCCCGCGACTTACTGGCACCATTTATTGGTCGTCGGCTAGCTGCACGGGTACTCCGTAGTTGGGTAGAAGATTTTGTGGATGAAGATACCGGTGAAGTAGTAAGCCTTGAGCGGAATGAAGTAGTAATGGAGCGCGATAGTGTGCTCGACGAAAATGCCGTAGAAGAAATTGTGGATTTGGGTATTAAAAGCATCTTTGTTCAAAAGCAAGATGTTGGTGGTGACTACAATATCATCTACAATACCCTGAATAAGGATACTTCGAATAGTGAACTGGAAGCGGTTCAGCACATATACCGTCAGTTGCGTGGTGCCGATGCACCGGATAATGAAACGGCAAGAGGCATTATCGACAAATTGTTCTTCAGCGATAAGCGTTATGATCTTGGTGAAGTAGGTCGTTATAAAATTAATCGTAAACTGCATGTTGATTATCCAATCAACAAAAAGGTACTGACCAAGGAAGATATCATCGAGATTGTAAAATACCTTGTTCGGCTTACTAACGGTAAGGCCGACATTGACGATATTGATCATCTGAGCAACCGTCGTGTACGTACTGTAGGCGAGCAGTTGTATGCTCAGTTTGGCGTAGGTCTTGCCCGTATGGCCCGTACCATCCGCGAAAGAATGAATGTAAGGGACAATGAGGTATTTACCCCGGTTGATCTGATCAACGCCCGTACATTAAGTTCTGTTATCAACTCTTTCTTTGGAACCTCTCAGTTGTCGCAGTTCCTCGATCAAACAAATCCCCTGAGTGAGATCACGCACAAGCGTCGTATCTCCGCACTCGGACCCGGTGGTTTGAGCAGAGAGCGTGCAGGTTTTGAGGTGCGTGACGTACACTACAGTCACTACGGACGTTTGTGTACCATTGAAACACCGGAAGGACCCAACATTGGTTTGATTTCTACGCTTTGCGTACATGCTAAAATCAATGATATGGGCTTTATTGAAACACCTTACCACCCTGTAAAAGATGGTAAAGTTGATTTGATTAAGCTGAAATTTTTAAGCGCTGAAGAGGAAGACGAAAAGAAAATCGCACAGGCTAACGTGCCTATGAATGCGCAGGGAGAATTTTTAGAAGAAAAAATTATTGCCCGTGAAACAGGTGATTTCCCCATTCTTGAAAAGAATGACGTGGAATACATGGATGTGGCTCCCAATCAGATTGTAGGTTTATCTGCATCGCTTATTCCGTTTTTGGAGCATGATGATGCCAACCGTGCCCTGATGGGATCAAACATGCAACGTCAGGCGGTTCCGCTTTTGCGTCCTGAATCTCCAATTGTAGGAACAGGTCTTGAAGGAAAAGCAGCCCGCGATGCAAGGGTTCAGCTCACTGCCGAAGGGGATGGTATTGTTGAATTTGTGGATGCAAAGGAAATACATGTGCGTTACGAGCGCAACAGCGAGCAAAGACATATTAGTTTTGATGATGACCTCAAAATTTACAAGCTCACCAAGTTCATCAAAACAAATCAGGGTACTTCCATCAACCACAGTCCTGCTGTTCGCAAAGGACAAGTGGTAAAAGAAGGAGACTTCCTTACAGAAGGGTATGCTGTGCGCAATGGAGAACTGGCACTTGGCCGTAACCTGATGGTGGCTTTCATGCCATGGAAAGGATACAACTTTGAGGATGCCATCGTAATCAGTGAGCGTATTGTAAGCGAAGACATGTACACGTCTGTTCACATTGAAGAATTTGAACTGGAAGTACGTGATACCAAACTTGGTGAAGAAGAATTGACTCCTGATATACCCAACGTTAGTGAAGAAGCCACTAAAGATCTCGACGAAAACGGTATCATCCGTATTGGTGCGCAGGTTGGTGAAGGCGATATCCTGATTGGTAAAATCACACCAAAAGGGGAAAGTGATCCTACTCCGGAAGAAAAACTGTTGCGTGCCATCTTTGGTGACAAGGCAGGAGATGCAAAAGATGCTTCTTTGAAAGCACCAAGCGGAACTGAAGGGGTGGTAATTGAAAAGAAGCTTTTCCAGCGTACAAAAAAGGATAAGAACAGCAAGGTTCGTGAAAAAGCAGCCCTCGAAAAAATTGAGAAGGTGCACGAAAAGAATCAACTTGATCTGCTGGATCTGATTGTTGAAAAACTACAGGTATTGTTGAAAGACAAAAACTCAACCGGTATCAGCAACAATTTTGGTGAAGTATTGATTGGTAAAGGGGTTAAGTTCAACCAGAAGAACCTCAGCCAGATCGACTTCCTGAATGTAAATCCTTTGGGATGGATCGGAGATGCGCATATTGATGAACTGATCAATCAGTTGTTGCACAATTATACCATCAAGTACAACGAGGAACTTGGACGCTACAAGCGGGAAAAATTCAACATTAGCATTGGTGACGAATTGCCAGCGGGTGTTTTGAAACTAGCCAAAGTATATCTTGCTGTAAAGCGTAAGCTGAAAGTAGGTGATAAGATGGCCGGTCGTCACGGTAACAAGGGTATCGTAGCCAAAATTGTACGTCATGAAGACATGCCATTTATGGAAGACGGAACTCCGGTAGATATCGTACTGAACCCATTGGGTGTACCTAGCCGGATGAACCTGGGACAGATATATGAGACCGTTCTTGGATGGGCCGGATTGAAATTAGGTAAGAAATATGCTACGCCGATTTTTGATGGTGCTTCTACCGATGAAATAGCTGATGAAATTGCAAAGGCCGGGTTGCCGCTTTATGGTCACACCTACCTTTATGATGGAGAAACCGGTGACCGTTTCGATCAGAAAGCTACCGTTGGAGTAATCTATATCATCAAACTGCACCACATGGTGGATGATAAGATGCACGCCCGTTCAATAGGACCATACAGTCTCATTACTCAGCAACCTTTGGGTGGTAAAGCTCAATTTGGTGGTCAGCGTTTCGGTGAAATGGAAGTGTGGGCTCTAGAGGCTTACGGTGCTGCCAATATCCTTCAGGAGCTGTTGACAATCAAGTCCGATGATATTATTGGCCGTGCTAAGGCATACGAGGCTATTGTAAAAGGAGATAATATTCCACGCCCCGGTGTTCCTGAATCATTCAATGTATTGGTACATGAATTAAGAGGACTTGGTTTGGATATGTCTTTCGACTAATCTGATTGAAGTAGTTTGTAAAATAGCAAAACCGTACCGGAGCAATCTGGTACGGTTTTTTAGTTTTATGCTTTGCGAAGCATGGGAATAGTGGCTTCTCATAAGAGCAATAAATTTTGTTGCGAAACTTTCTTTAAAGAGAAAAATATAAAGCTGGTCTTATGATGTTTTATGATGATTCATAGCACAACATAATTACAACTTCAAAAGATTACTTCCCTTGGTATTTTGCGAAACCTTTTCTTGGCTGTCCGGCCTAATTATTATTCCAAAATCAATAAATGACCTGCACGAAATTATTCAATGGGTTGTACAAAGTAATCTAACTAATCAGTCTGACTTTGAACAATTAAAAAATTCATGTCAGAAAATGGGATTCAGTTTTGTTGAATTAGATATTATCCCATTTACTTCAAAACTTCCAGAATTTGACAGAAATCGAAGCGCTATATTTTATGGATCAACTACTTTTAACAGTCTTGCTTTTAAAGATATTGGTCTTAGAAAAGGTCTTTTCTTTTACGAAACAGCATTTTCAATAGAAAACTATATTGAAAAGTGGGGTCATCACATGTTAATTATGAAGCTACGGTTACAACCTTTAAAGAATTAATTGCTGACAGAAGCTTTATGCCAGATTAGTTACTTTTCATTCGTCCAAATGATGATAGCAAATCGTTTGCTAGGGAAGTCAGACGGTTTGATGAAATTGGTGATTGGTACGAAAAACTTAGAGCGGTTGAGAATACTGATTTGTCTTCTGAAAGCAAAATAGATGTGTCGGAACCATATGACATATACTTCGAATGGCGACTTTGGATTTTAAATAAAAAAGTAGTCGCTTCTTCGAAATATAGAGAATATTTTAATTTAAGAAAAGAGGAGGGTTGTCCTGCTGCTGTAGTTGATTTTGCCGAAGAAAGGTGTAAGCAATATACTCCTCATGGCTAAAATTATTTTGTGCATCATAATTTATTAAGGGTACGAAGCAACGATGATGCAATTGTTCCGCTACTTATTTATGATGCAACGGTTAATTTTTGAGCCAATGGTACAAACAGGCTACACACACATATTTGCTTGAATACACCCTTACTGCCTTATCTTCAATACTTATTTTGTAAGCATTGCTTCTTAAACCGCATTTGCATTTTTTCAGGAAAAAACTTAACTTGAATATCATATATGAGTACACCTGCAACCATATCGCCTCCACGAACAATACTACAGGCTTACCGAAGCCTGCCCGAAGGCACCATGGCACAACTTATCCAAAACCAGATTATTATGAGTCCGGCACCGCTTGATAAGCATCAACGCATTTCTATGGATTTAAGCTCTGAACTTGTGTATCATATTAAAACCCAAAAATTGGGAACAGTTCGCTATGCGCCTTATGATGTGTATTTCGACCGGGAAAATGTATATCAACCTGATATTCTGTTTATTAGCAATGAGCGTAAACATCTCATTGAAAAAGATGGCCTTTATGGTGCACCTGATTTAATCATAGAAATTCTTTCTCCCTCCACCGCCCAATACGACCTTAAAGAAAAGAAAGAGGTGTATGAAAAATATGGGGTAAAAGAATATTGGATCGTAAATCCGGAAGACAATAGCGTTGCAGGATTTACATTAGAAAAGGGTAAGTTTATTCCATTACCAACATCGGTTGGAAAAATTCATTCTGTTTTATTGGGTTGGATGTTAGAATTTTAATGGAGAGGCCTCTAAAAATCTATATTGCATACAATAATTACAATATATGAGTACACCTGCAACCATATCGCCTCCACGAACAATACTACAGGCTTATCGAAGCCTGCCCGAAGGCACCATGGCACAACTTATCCAAAACCAGATTATTATGAGTCCGGCACCGCTTGACAGGCATCAACGTTATATTGATGAAATTTATCCGGTTCTTTCTTTTTTCGTAAAAAAAGGAAAATTGGGCATAACGCGGGTGGCGCCTTATGATGTGTATTTCGACCGGGAATATGTATATCAACCTGATATTCTGTTTATTAGCAATGAGCGCAAACATCTCATTGAAAAAGATGGGCTGTATGGTGCACCTGATTTAATCATAGAAATTCTTACTCCCTCCACCGCCCAATACGGCCTTAAAGAAAAGAAAGAGGTGTATGAAAAATATGGGGTTAAAGAATACTGGATCGTAAATCCGGAAGACAATAACGTTGCAGGATTTACATTAGAAAAGGGTAAGTTTATTCCATTACCAACGTCGGTTGGAAAAATTCAATCTGTTTTATTAGGTTGGAAGGTGGACTTTGATGATTATTAATGAGGCAATAACCTTAATGAGTTTGCCCAATTCAATACCACTTTACTGTATCGAGGGCACCTCTAAAAACTCCAAAGACAAGGCTTGCTCATTAAATAACACAGGAGAGACACAATGCATTGTGTTTTTCCTATAAATGAGGATGTTATGTAATGGGCTTAACGAAGTATCAGGTGTTTTAGAGCATGCCCTTAATGTATATCAAACTGCGCTTGAATGCCCGCAAACAGCCTGTGCTGATCAAGCCGGATAGTCCGGTTATCAAAATTTACTTTTCCTTTTTAGTAATCACAGTTTGCATGTATGGTGCGGTTTTTTGTAAAGTATAAGTTACAAATAGCCTTAATCCCATTTCTGTAAAGTACAGTTTACAAAATCACTTTTCAAGTTTTATGGCGGCAATCCTGTCAAACTGTAGCTTTAGCAAATTCGATATAATTAAAGTTTAATCATTAATTATATTTGGAACATATTATAAAAAAAAGGGTTACATCATGAAAACCATATTATACAAAGCAGCCCGGAACCTAATCTGATGATGATTTTTAAAACACACGCAGATCAAACTGCGAAAGGCAAGGAGTTCTGAATTATAAAATAAAAACCGCCATGAAATAATACAAGGCGGTTTTGTATATATTTTTTTCAACTATTTATTTACGGATGGTAATTTCAATAGGATCGCCGGTGGCCTCACAGTAAATGACCCACCAACTGTCTTCTTTACCCGGATCCTGCCCTTTTATGGGCGTTATTTCTTTTCCATTGAGGGTAAATATAATCGGTGTGGTTCTTTTGCCTAGTCCGAGTTCCATCCCATTTACCGGCAATTGAAATTTAAAAATGCGTTTTTGTCCGGAAGGCCAATTTTCCACGGTTCCTTTTAAGGTGAAATTCCTTTGTTGAATACTTGACTTCCAGGACATTAACTGATGTTTCTCTTTTTCCTTATCCGCGTCAGGGGTTACACCGTCATCATCATATATATAGAAGGTTTTGTCGGAATTTCCCGGAAAATAGCGGATGGTCAAGGTGTCGTTCCAGTTGTAATCTTGTGTGGAGTGCATCTTTTCTCTGTCCCAGTAGGGTAAAAAACTACCCCCTTTAATAAAAACCGGTATATGATCTGCTGTGGTAGGTTCCTCTATCCATTGACTGCCGGTTTCTTTGCGCAGGTTGTTGTAGCGGAACCAGATACCGGCTGGGAGATAAAGCCGCTTTGTTCTTGCTCCACGTTCGGTTACAGGCGCCACCAGTAGCGATGGCCCCCACATATATTGTTCTGTTGCTTTGGCTATTTCCTCTGGCTCATCCTCCGGCCAGGCATACACCATCGGTCTTATCAGGGGCTTGCCAAAATGAGTTTGTTCCCATGCCAGCGAATAATTGTAAGGCAACAGCCGATACCGTTCCTGAATGGTCTCCAGTGCATGGGCTTTGGTTTGTGCATCCCAGAAAGCAGGCTCGCTAGGCAGGCTGATGGTCCCGTCAGGCGTCAGGCTGTCGAGCGCCGAACCATGGGGCCTGAATACCGGGGTATAAGCAGCAAACTGCAACCAACGGGTGTATAGTTCGGCATCTGCGGTATCGGTCATGGCAAAGCCACCTGCATCGCTGTGTATATAAGGCACACCGCTCATACTCATGCTTTGCAAAAGCGGCATTTGTGCCCGAAATCCGCTCCAACTGCGACCCACATCACCTGTCCAGGGAAAAATACTGAATCGTTGGCTGCCCGCAAACCCTGCGCGGTTCAGGAAAAATAGTCTTTTATCCGGCTGATCTTTTTTCCAGTTTTCATATACCATCTGACTCCACACATGTCCATACATGTTGTGTACTTCGTTGGCCGACATTTTTCGTTGGCTGCCATAATCGCTCAGGTTGTGGTAAACGCCTTGTGGGTGGTTTTCCGGCTCTCCCAAATCGCCCCACCAACCGGCTACACCCAGTCTGTTTTGTTTGCGGTAAAACTGCCAGAACCAATCTCTTGCCGGTTTCTGGAAGATGTCAATAATCCCGCCTTTGCCAAAATAAAAGTCTGTCAGAACAAAAGGCTTGCCCAATGAATCGGTTGCTAAAAAGGGATGTGATGCCTTGTATTGATTGGTATTTTCAAGGAAAAAAGGCTCTGTAATCAGGATAGTCTTTATATTATCTTTTGCAAAACCGGCAATCATTTTTTCTGGTTCAGGCCATTTTTTCTTATTCCAATCGAGGTTGCCCAATGTGTATTGAATCGTTTCCCCAAACCAAAACAGATCAATAATGATGGCATCCATCGGGAAACCATCCGCTTTCATTTTTTGTACAACGGTTTCGGCTTGCTGTTGGCTCTGATAGCCAAAGCGACTTACAAAATTGCCCAGTGCCCAACGGGGTGGCAGGGGTTGTTTGCCGGTGAGCAATGCGTATTTACCCAGAATTGTTTCTGGGTTTTCGCCAGGAATGATATACAAATCAAGCCGACCTGATTCAAATCCTGCTTCGAGGATGTCAGGAAGGGTTTTGCCAAAATCTAAATAGCCTTTCGAGGGGTTATCAAAAAATATACCGAAGCCACTGGTTGAAAAAATAAAAGGAACCGAGTAGTTGAGTTGATCCTGTCCTTCACCATAGCCATAGGCAGGGGCATTGTATAAAGGAATTCTTTGTCCATTGCGTATCAGAGGCAAAGCTCTTTCGCCACCGCCATACCAGGAAATGTTTTCGGGCATGGCGATTTTTACTCCGCGTACATGCCCGCTGTCAAAACCATTCAGTATAGAAAGGGTTTTGTCGGGTGTAACAATTTGTATGCCTTGATTATCCCCAAGTGGTTCTATCACAAAGTCTTTTCCATTGAAAACCAGCTTTTCTCCCTTCATTGCAGAGGCCGCCTGAGGATCGATTTTTAAGATTACAGCATTGGAAACCTGCTCTGTGCGGGGCATGTTTTTGTATTCCCAGGTAATACGAAATATATCGTTGGGAAAGGTAGATATTGACCAGACTCCATTTGTAATGGGTTGACTAAAACCAGAAATGGCTGACCAAAATCCAAGGCAAAGCAAAAGGATTTTATTTTTCATTAAATAAAGATAATGGATCAGCCAATATTTCAACCCGGTTAACAAGAGAAGAAGATAGAAATGGTGCTGACCGTTTATATTTGCGCACCCATAGCACAAAACAAAAAACGGGGGGAGGGGATATGAAAGTTATGAAATTTGGCGGCACAAGTGTGGGTCGCCCGGAAAGAATGCATCAGGTAGCCGAATTGATTACAGCAGACGCTGAAGCTAAAATAGTGGTACTAAGTGCTCTGAGCGGAACTACCAATGCACTTGTTGAAATAAGTATGTCACTAGCTGCCAACAACAGGGGAGACGCTAAATTGCAGATTGATGCGTTGGAAAACCATTATCATGATTTTATTGGAAAATTATTGACTACAGTACCTGCGCTGGAAAAGGCTGCGGCCATTGTTACAGAACATTTCGAGTTTCTCAATATAATCCTACGGATATCTTTTAGCGAAGCGCTGAATAAGGATATTCTGGCACAGGGTGAATTGCTAAGTACCAAACTTTTTTGTGTGTACCTGCAGGAGAAAGAAATAGATCATGCGTTTTTACCGGCGCTTGAGTTTATGACTATTGATAGCTATGATGAACCACAAATAGGCAGCATTCGGGTGAAACTTTCGCAATGGTTGTCCAAACATCAGGGAAAAACGATTTTTGTAACGCAGGGTTATATCAGCAAAAATTCACGGGGAGAAGTGGATAACCTGAAGCGGGGTGGGAGCGACTACAGCGCTTCGTTAATTGCTGCGGCCATTCATGCAACTGCGTGTGAAATATGGACCGATATTGATGGGATGCACAACAATGATCCGAGGGTTTGTGAAAAAACAAAACCTATCGAGCAATTATCATTTGAAGAGGCGGCAGAGCTTGCTTATTTCGGAGCGAAAATTTTACACCCCGCTTCGATATGGCCGGCACAACAATATAAAATACCTGTAAAGCTGCTCAATACCATGCAACCGCATGCCAAGGGTACTTTGATTGTTGAGGAAGCCGGAAGCAAAGGGGTGAAAGCAGTGGCAGCTAAAGACGGCATAATTTCTATTAATATACGCAGCAGCAGAATGTTATTGGCTTACGGATTTTTGCGTAAAATTTTTGAAGTATTTGAAAAATACCGCACCAGTATCGACATGATTACTACTTCCGAAGTAGCTGTAAGTGTCACTATTGATAATGACATTTCGCTAAAGGAAATTGTAAAAGAACTCGAGCCTTTTGGCACCATTACTGTTGAAAGTGGATTGTCGATTGTATCGGTGGTAGGAAATGAAATTGCTGAAACCAAAGATGTTTTATTAAAGTTATTTGATTGTGTAAAAAACATACCGGTTCGTATGGTGAGCTATGGTGGAAGCAGGCACAATGTGAGTCTTTTACTGCCTTCGCCTTATAAAAAAGAAGCCTTGCAAGCACTAAATAAAGGGGTTTTTGGTCTGTAGTAAATCCGGCTGCGTTGGTATATAAAATTAAAAACTTATAGTGCCAGTGCAGCCGCCATTTTTCGTATACGGTCTTCCAGTTTTTCCGAAGAAAGGTTGTTGCGGTTGAGTCCGTCTGCGATTATGGGAAAGCTAAGCGGGGTAAGCTTTTCAGGGAAACGGATGATGATGGGGTTTTCAAGAATCCTTTGCATGGCAAGCCTGAGTCTTACTTCTTCCATTTGTTGTTCCATTACTTCATTAAAAGCCTGACGCATCAGGATGTTATTGGGTTCGTAGTCGCGGAATACTTTAAACAACAACGAAGAGGAGGCCTGCAGGTGTCTCGCTTTTTTCTGTTCACCGGGCATGCCCTGAAAAATTAATCCACCTATTACCGCTATATCCCGAAACTTGCGCATGGCCATTTCCACCTGATTAATACTTTTTTGCATATCTATCAGGAGGTTTTCTGTAGAAAATAATTCATGGGCATTGGTGTCGTCAACGGGGATTGGCTTGTCGCTAAGCAATTCAAACCCGTAATCGTTCATGGCGATTGAAAAACTTATGGGTAAAATAAGCCCGATCCTGTGTGCGAGTATAGCACTTAAAGCTTCGTGTACCTGCCGGCCTTCAAAAGGGTAAACCAGTAAATGAAATCCATCGCGGTCTTCAAATTGCTCAATCAACAACTCGTTGGAGCGGGGTATATGCGAAAGCTTAGCCTGCTGTTCGAGCAAGGGCCGCAGCGCGATCAGTTCTACAGGAATATTTTTAGCATCCGGGTTTTCCAACAAGTCATGAGCCAGAGAAAAGGTATCGCGTAATACCCGGCCAAGGTTGGCGGTAAGACTCATTCGTCCACCCATCCAGCTTGGCACCTGACTCTTTTTGCTGTTGCTTTTCCGCACCATAACGGTCATGTCTTTTACATGTACGAGCTCAAGGTTTTTCCCGCCAAGGGTAAATACATCTCCGGGTTCCAGCCTGCTGATAAACCATTCTTCAATATGACCAATGTACCCGCCTGTCACAAACTTTACTTTCAGCATGGCATCGCTTACGATGGTGCCAATATTCAGCCGGTGTCGTAGTGCCAGCCTACGGCTTTTTATGGTATACAAACCATCGGTAATTTCAACCTTTTTGTACTCATCATACTGATTAAGGGCGGTTCCACCCGTTGTAATCTGCAGGATGGCCTGTTGCCATTCGCCAGCTTGCATATCTGCAAAGCAATGTGTTGACTGAACAAGGGCATGGGCTTCAGGTTCGCGGAATCCTTCCCCCACGGCAAGCGTACACAAAAATTGCAGCAATACGTCAAAACAAAGCTGCATAGGTTCTTTGCTTTCAATAGCTTGCTCCTGCATGGCTTTTTGCAAAGCAGCGCTTTCTACCAGTTCGAGTGAATGGGTAGGTAAAAAATAGATATGGCTTACTTCGCCCGGTGCATGCCCCGCCCGTCCGGCTCTTTGTAAAAACCTGGCTACGCCTTTGGGTGAGCCCACTTGTATCACAGTATCTACCGGTCTGAAATCAACTCCAAGGTCAAGACTTGCAGTGGCTACTACCGCTTTTAGTTTTTGGGTATGCAATGCATCTTCCACCCAAACCCGCAATTCTTGTTCAATGCTTCCATGATGCAGGGCAATGGCTCCTGCTAATTGTGGTGCTACATCCAGCAAGCTTTGGTACCAGCGTTCTGCCATACCCCGGGTATTGATGAAAATGAGGGTGGTATTGCTTCGTTCAATTATAGGAATTACTTTTTCAATCAGTTTCAATCCCAGATGACCTGCCCATGGATATTTTTCAATTTCATCGGGGATAATGGTATGTACTGTAATCGCTTTTTCTATTTCAGCCCGGATAATAATGCCTTCTGAACCCAGGGGATGCAATAATACTTTACGGGCTTCCATTAAATTGCCAATGGTGGCGGAGATACCCCAAAGTTGAAGTGGATGCTGATGTCCTGTAGTTGAATCGGTTGGGTTTGTTGCTTTTTTTGAGCGGCGTAATTGCGCCAGGTAGGCAATGGCAAGTTCCGCCTGAATGCCGCGCTTGCTCCCCATCAGTTCGTGCCATTCGTCGACAGCAATAATACGCAGGGTTTTAAAAAAATCAGGATTGCCTTTCATTGCCATCAGCAATTGCAGGCTCTCCGGTGTAATGATGAGGATTTCGGGCATATGTTTTTTTTGCTTTGCCCTTTCGTTCATGGGTGTATCACCATTACGCACCCCTACCTGCCACTGCATACCCAGTGCCTGAATGGCCTCTTCCATGGCGCGACCTATGTCTTTGGCCAATGCTTTCAGCGGCGTGACCCATAATAATTGTAATCCGTTTTTTTGTTTTTGGCGCCATTCTTTGGGATGGGCATCCATAAACTGTATCAGCGCACCGAGGAAAACAGAAAAGGTCTTGCCACACCCGGTGGGTGCATTTACAATGCCGCTTTCCCCTTGTGTAATGGCCTGCCAGGTATCCTGTTGAAAAGCAAACGGTTTCCATTTTTTGGAAGCCAGCCATTTCTCAATAATTTCTATGCCCGTTTTATGGTTTGCCAATGTTGTGAAATCCTTTTAGGCCTTTTATCCGGCCCCTTTAAATTAGTCAAAAAGATTGCTGCTGAGATAGCGGTCACCCCGGTCGCAGACTATAAATACAATTAAACCGGATTCCAGTTCTTCTGCAAGCCGAAAAGCACAGGTAGCAGCACCGCCACTACTCATACCACTGAATATCGCTTCTTCCCGAGCCAGTCTTTTTGCCATAATGGTGGCATCTTGCTGACTTACTTCCATGGTACGGTCTACCCGTGAAGGATCAAAAATTTTGGGCAGGTATTCTTTGGGCCATCTGCGGATTCCCGGGATAGAACTGTCTTCGGTAGGTTGGCAACCAATGAGTTGAATGTTTTTATTTTTTTCTTTTAAAAACATGCTTGTACCCATTATGGTGCCGGTGGTGCCCATGGAACTGACGAAATGGGTAACTTCTCCCTGAGTATCCCGCCATATTTCAGGTCCGGTTGTTTTATAATGCGCCAGGTAATTATCCGGATTGGCGAACTGATTTAAAATAAAATGCGAGCCCTTTGAAGCTTTTTCTTCGGCATAATCGCGACATACTTCAATATTTTCCAGTAAGGTAACTTCTGCGCCAAAAGCCTGCATGGTAAGCGTGCGTTCCCGGGTACTGTTTTCAGGCATTACCAGTTCAATTTTCATGCCATATAAGCTTGCAATCATAGCCAGCGCAATACCTGTGTTACCGCTTGTGGCTTCTATCAGTTGGTCGCCTTTTTTTATTTCTCCGCGGTCTACAGCACTGCGTATCATATTCAGTGCCGCCCGATCTTTTACACTACCACCGGGATTATGCCCTTCGAGTTTGCCCAAAACTTTCACCCTTGGGTTCGGATTCAGGTGTTTTATTTCTACCAGTGGTGTATTGCCTACAAGATCCAGAATGGTTTGCATGTTGAGATTTTTTATAGCAAGCGTATTTTAAGTCAAAATTATCTTTCCAGTTCAAGATTTTCTTTCCTTAGCTGCGGTGGAATTACCTGTGCCGCGCTTTTATAGTAAACTTTGCTGCCAGGAGGTACAGATCGCGTAAGCCATACATTGCCTCCGATAATAGACCTGCTCCCAATAACGGTTTCTCCACCAAGGATGGTAGCCCCTGAATAAATGACCACATGATCCTCTACTGTAGGGTGCCTTTTGGTATTGGCAAATGATTTTTCAACACTCAGTGCTCCAAGGGTAACCCCCTGATAAAGTTTTACATGTTTGCCTATTTGTGTGGTTTCACCAATAACCAAGCCGGTTCCATGGTCTACGCAAAAGTAGCCTCCGATAATCGCGCCGGGATGGATATCAATACCGGTTTTAGAATGGGCATATTCTGTAAGAATCCGCGGAATCAAGGGCATTCCCAATTGATGCAGGAGATGTGCAATCCTGTAAAAGCAAATAGCGAAAAATCCTGGATAGGCTCTGATCACTTCAAAAGAGGATCTTGCTGCGGGATCACCCTCTTCAATGGCCTCTACATCTGAATTCAGCAGGGAATATATTTCGGGTAATCCTTTAAAAAAGTCAGAAGAAATCCTTGGTATATCGCAATTGGAACAAGCTTTTGTTTTGGTCATCAATTCCGTAAGAGTTGCCTGAGAAGCTTGCAATTTTTCGAGGATAGCTTGCGGGTCAGGAAAAATATTCCCTCCTTTTTCGGGGAATAGCAGCCCGATTAGTTCTTCGGCCCATTCTGCGATTTTATCATTTCCAGGTACTGCTTCATAGCAGCTTTGCCTTTTATAAAGTGCCTCCACAAAGCCCTGATCAATCATAACCTTTTTCTTTTTAGAAAGTAAAATTAATCTTCCTGCTGTCAACAGTCCGCCAAACAGTTTATAAAGTTTGCTTACAAACTCATGTTTCTTTGCTTAGTCTGCCCCGGAATATCTGTTCCTTTTTTGCAAAAGCATCTGTACTACTACCTTATCAATTGGCAGCGTAACACTTTCTAGGGTTAAATCAGATAAGGGGATCAATCGGAAACTCTCAATATTCAGGGAGGTTTTATAGTCTTCTTGTTGGGTTTCATCAAAATCAAAAGGTTTACTCTTCACTTCTTTGGTAATAGGTTCAAGGGGTTTCACTTCATAATAAATTGAAATGATTTGTTGTTTTTCAGAGGAAAAAGCATTGAGTTGGAAAAAGTCAGTGGTATAAAAATGATCTCCCACTTCAACTTTCAGGTTCATTTCTTCCATGAACTCCCTTTTTAGACAATCTCTTGTCCCTTCTCCATATTCAAGACCACCTCCCGGAAATTTAGTATAAAACTTTCCTTTTATGTGTTCATCAGCTACCAATAATTCCTGTTTTTCGTTGATTAACAATCCGTAAATCCTGATATTGAACATAAGTGGTCAGTTTAATGTGGAGGTAATTGATGTAACAAAAGGGGTAAGGGTTGGTTTAAATAAAAATCCCTGTCAGTAACACTGACAGGGATTTTCGTAATAAATATAATAAAAATTAAGCAGTAGCTGCTGCTTTAACTGCATTCAATTTTTTGGTGAGTTTACTTTTCAGGTTAGCCGCTTTGTTCTTATGGATAATTCCACGCTTGGCAAGTTTATCGATCATACTGGCAACAGTTGGGAATCTTTCTTCCATTGGTGCAGCTTCACCCAAAGCTTTCAAGTCGCGGATAGCGTTACGGGTTGTTTTACCGTAGTAACGGTTGCGGTCACGACGCTTTTCAGATTGTCTTACGTCTTTTTTAGTTGCTTTATGATTGGCCATAATTTTTTCGAATTGGAGCGCAAAAGTACAGGCTTTTTTGATTCCCTCAAAATAAAATTTATAAAAATGGAAAATTTGTAACTATTCAGTCCGAAATTATCACTTCTTGGTCTGATGTGGATTACCTGATGATTTATTGTTTTATGTAAATTCATATATTGCAATTGATATGGATAAGGACTTAATCATACAACTACAGCAGCGGCAACTTTTAGAGCAACAGAAATTAATTGGTATGCTAAAAAAATTCATGATGAAAAAGACAAATTGATTGATGGGAAAGATAAAGTGATAGTTGAGCAGGATAAATTGATGGTAATGCTAGAAGCTCGTATTACTGAACTTGAAAACAAGCAAAAGTAGAACAGTTTTAATAACAGTAAGCCTCCAATAGCTATACAGGTAAGCCAATGAAGAATCAAAAGTTGCGTTTTGGTAGTGGTAAAAAGCATTGTCGACAGACTGATTACTCCTTCAATACCCCGTATTTTAGCCAACACCTGAAGAAATAGTTACCCTTCTTGTCTGCCAATTTGGTTTTTATGGCAAAAATAGATCGGGTGTAAACGCTCATGATTATGAACGCAGACAGGCGTATAACATACCATCTACTCAAGTGTTTGGAACTGAACATTTGAGTAAAATTAAAAATTGCCCTATCTGTAACACAGTAAATAAAATTATAGGCCCAATCAAGTGCAAACCAATAATCCAACATTGTAAACAAGTACTAACATTTGCAGCTTATCTTTCCAAGCAATAGTGTTTACTTAAACAACTTCTTAAAGTAAATTCCGTAGAAAGCCGATGTAGCCTATTGATTCACCAAAGGCCAACTACAATATGTACATAAAGTATAGCCCGTTGAAAAACGAAATCAAGCAATTATACCCTCCACCTAAAAAGGTAAAAGGTAGAAAGGACCTTTTAAGAAAAATTAACCTTATAATCTCTTGGAACGTCTTATGAACTTCAAATTAGGAGTACTTGGTTTTAGACCGGACTTTTCATCGTCCTAAGGAATCAACCACGCAAAGCAAGCCATTCGCTGAATAAAGGTAAAGCAAAAAATATCAGGCTGCTTCCGGAGCAGGCAATGCGCCGATGCTTTTATTATGACAAGATTTTTTATTCCAACTATGCAAAAACAGGAATATTCAATCTTTCAAGTAATTGAAAACACTATAGCTGTCAATCCGGTCAAATTATTGGCTTGAATAGTTACGGAAATTTTAATACGACACAACAAAGATCCTCTTTTAAAGTGATTCATTGTTTTGTTTAACCAAAATGGTTTTTTTGTTATAATGTTTTCAATATTTATTGAAACTATGATCTGAAAAAAAAAATTTTTTGATTTTGTTAAACAATTAGCAAAACACTGTGTTTCTAATCATTCAAATCAAAATGTTTATTTCATGAAACCATTTTTTCTGGAAATTGTCAAGATCCCGGTCGATGATCCGGTGGCGTTTACGTTCTTTACTGGCTATATGGCCATGTTAGCAGCTTCTATCTTCTTCTTTTTCGAAAGAGGGCAGGTAGATGCTAAGTGGAAAACCTCTTTATTGGTATCAGGTTTGATTACCTTTATCGCGGCAGTACATTACTACTACATGCGTGACTATTACACAGCCACACAAGAAACACCTACAGCACTTCGTTACATTGACTGGACACTTACTGTGCCCCTGATGTGTCTGGAGTTTTATCTTCTGTTGAAGCCTGCAGGTGCCAAAACATCATTCATGTGGAAATTGATTTTCGCTTCAGTATTGATGCTGGTTGCTGGTTACATTGGTGAAGCCTTCACCGATGGTTCCACTGGTCACTCTGTATTGTGGGGTGTTATTTCTACAGTAGGTTACGTGTACATTCTTTATTCTGCATGGTTTGGAGAAGCAAAGCAATTAGCTGCTGGCTCAAACAATCCTGCTGTAAAGAAGGGTATTCAGGCACTTGCCTGGTTTGTACTTGCAGGTTGGGCTATTTATCCAATAGGATACATGGCTATGCCTGGTGGATGGTTGAGCGGAGTATTCGCGCCAAAAGATGTTAACCTTTTCTACAACGTTGCTGATGCCATCAACAAAATTGGCTTTGGTTTAGTAGTTTACGGTATTGCCATTGCTGATAAGAAGCCTGTAACCGCAGTTGCTTAATTTGCAAACAAAAACTTTAAGACCCGGCTCAATAGCCGGGTCTTTTGTTTTATATATATACTCCCCTTTTCAGGAAAGTTTCTTGCTCATTATTTTAATGCCTACTCTTTCTACGGTTTTTTATATTTTTATCAGGCATGTCTCCCTCATTACAAAACAAATCTTTTGCGCTTATAACCTTATTGGTAATAACGCCTTATTTACTTGGCTTCCCTTTTTCTACGAAGGTTGAGTTGATTTTATTGATTTCACTGCTTGTAATTACCGGCATTCCACATGGAGCTATTGACCATGTCATTTTTCAGCAGCAAAATAAATCCGGAGGCAAGGCTAACAATATCTGGAAGTCTTTTTTTCTGCCTTATCTAATATTTATAGGTACGACTTTGGTTCTTTGGCTGCTTGTACCGGTATTTATGTTTTGGATTTTCTTATTGGTTTCGGCTTATCACTTCGGACAAAGCCAATTATACCATTTACGACTTACGGAAAAAGACTGGCTGAAAAAAGGACTTTACTTGCTTTGGGGAGTCTCCTTTTTAAGTGGTTTATGGATTTTTAACTGGCAAGCGGAACGGGAAATTATCCAAACTATTTTCAATTGGCCTATGCTGGAAGGTGGAGTGCTTTATAATACTGTAAAGTTTACTGCAATCATTTCTACTATTATGGTTGTAACAGGCTATATTTTTTGTTATCAAAAAAAATATATGACCTTATCCATGGCATTACAGGAAACCGCTGTTTTGGTCATTTTGTTTTTTTTAGTAAAATACACAAGTCTCTATCTAGCCTTTGCTTTGTATTTCGGATTATGGCATGCTGCCCGGGTTATGTTTACAGAATACCGTTTTTTAAGCGAGGCGAGGCAAGCTAGCCTTAGCGCCGGTGCTTTCATAAAAGCCTTTATTCCTTTTTCTTTATTGAGTTTTGCAGGGATAGGTATGCTTCTTGGCCTTGCTTTTTTATTACAGGCTACTATTTCTACTTTTTTACTGTTTCTGATCTTTATTTCCGCACTTACAATGCCTCATGCGCTTGTAATGCATGGTATGTATAAGGTTTTAGAGAAAACTACCGGTATAAAATCGGTGGCGCAAGTCTGATTTCAAGGGGTGTCCTTATTTGTTCGGAAAAACCAGAATTTTACGTTTTTTTTTCATTTTGGGTTAGAATGGGCTGCAAAAGCCTGCTTTCATTGGCTTACATTTGCGGGATAATTGCCTACGTTAAGCTAACTAAAATGAAAGATTTTTCTTATATTACCAATCAGCATCCTCAATTTATTGAGAACTTATACCTTGATTTTATAGACAGCCCGGAGAATGTAGATCCGGAATTGCGCAAATTTTTCGAAGGATTCGATTTTGCCATGTCCCATGAAGCTGTACCCAATGGACATCCATCGAAAACGGTTGCTACGGCAGAAAAGCCTTCTGAAACATCTGTTGTCGAAAGCAACGAAATCAGTCACGAGCCTTCCGGAAAAGATTGGTTGTACGATTTGCGGGCCTATCGGTTAATACTTGGCTATCGCAACAAAGGTCATTTATTAGCCAAAACCAATCCTATTCGCCAAAGAAAAGACCGGGGAGCCAATATTGAGTTATCGTTTTATGGTTTTGAGGAATCGGATTTGGAGAAAACCTTTCAGTCAGGTAAACTAATAGGATTAGGCCCAACCAAACTTCGATATATTTTTGAACATTTAAAAAAATGCTATGCACATCATGTAGGTTGGGAATTTAAATACATAAGTGATCAGGTTAAAATTGATTGGCTTACCAATGAAATTGAGCGTAAGTTTCATGATCCCCTTCCCCTTGATACAAAAAGGAGAATCTTAGAGAAACTGAACGAAGGGGTAATGTTCGAAAAGTTTTTACATACCAAATATATAGGACAAAAGCGTTTTAGCCTTGAAGGTGGTGAAACAACCATTGCTGCACTTGATCAGATTATTACTACTGCCGCCGACCTTGGCGTTCAAGAGGTGGTGATAGGGATGGCACACCGCGGCCGCCTTAATATACTTGCCAATATCATGGGCAAAACTTATGAGCAGATATTCAGCGAATTTGAAGGAACAGCTATACCCGATACCACTATGGGTAGCGGAGATGTAAAATACCATTTGGGTTTCGGTAGTCAGCCTACTACTGCAAGTGGAAAAATAATTAACCTGAAACTAGCACCCAATCCAAGCCACCTTGAAGCGGTAAACCCGGTGGTACTGGGTTTTGCAAGAGCCAAAGCCGATGCCGTTTATAACAAAGAATATGATCATGTACTGCCTGTTCTTATTCATGGTGACGCATCAATAGCCGGACAAGGCATTGTATATGAAGTGCTTCAAATGAGTAAGCTTGATGGATTTAGTACCGGTGGAACCATCCATTTTATTATTAACAATCAAATTGGATTTACAACCGATTTTACCGATGCCCGTAGCAGTGATTATTGTACATCGCTGGCCGCAGCTATTCAGGCTCCTGTGTTTCATGTAAATGGCGATGATGCTGAGGCTGTAGTAAAGGTGGTGGAAATAGCTACACGCTACAGGCAAGAGTTCAATACAGATGTATTTGTAGATATGGTTTGTTATCGCAAGCACGGTCATAATGAGGGAGACGATCCTAAATTTACCCAACCTGGATTGTATGCCATGATTGAAAAGCATCCTAATCCCCGGGAAGTGTATGTAAACTTTTTGCTGGAAAATGGCAAACCCCATGCGCAGGAACTAGCCCGGGAGATGGAACAGAAATTCTGGGACGATTTACAAGCAAGGCTGGATGGCGTAAAGCAAAAGCCACTCCCTTATCAATATCAAAAGCCTGAAGAATGGTGGCGCGAAATGCGGAAGGCTACAGAGGCTGATTTTCATGCAAGCCCCGATACCTCAGTGTCTGAAGAAGACCTGATGCATTGCTACGAAAGCATAATGAGTTTGCCCGAAGGGTTTAAGCCACTACGGAAGGTGGCGAAATTGCTGGCAGACAAGCAAAAGCTTTTTGATGCAGAAAAAAAGATGGACTGGGCTACCGGTGAGTTACTTGGTTATGCTACCATTTGTAAAGATGGTTACGAAGTGCGTATGAGTGGTCAGGACGTAGGCCGGGGTACATTCAGCCACCGGCATTCCGTACTGCGAGATGAGGAAACCGATAAGTTTTATAACCGCTTAAGCCGTATCAGTGCAGATCAGGGAAGATTTAGAATATACAATAGTCTGCTGAGTGAGTATGGTGTTATGGGCTTTGAATATGGTTATGCTATGGCTAATCCGCATGCACTGGTAGTGTGGGAAGCTCAATTTGGCGATTTTGCCAATGGGGCTCAGACCATAATTGATCAGTTTATCAGTTCATCAGAACAAAAGTGGGGCAGGATGAACGGTCTTGTGCTTTTGTTGCCACATGGTTACGAAGGGCAGGGTCCTGAGCACAGTAGTGCCCGGATGGAACGGTTTTTGCAAATGTGTGCTGAATTGAATATGATCATCACCAATGTAACCACGGCTGCCAATCTGTTTCACTTATTGCGCCGGCAGGTTGCCTGGCCTTTCCGTAAGCCTCTTATCAACTTTAGCCCCAAGGCGAACTTGCGTTTGCCGGCAAGTTACAGTCCGTTGACAGAGTTTATTGATGGTCGGTTTCAAGAAGTTATTGATGATACTGATACCACCATACCGGCACAGGTTACCAAAGTTTTATTTTGTAGTGGTAAAATATATTTTGACCTGAAGGATAAAAAGGATGCTATCGGAGCTAAGAATGTAGCGGTAGTACGATTGGAACAAATTCATCCATTGCCGCTTATGCAATTGACCGCATTGCAGAAAAAATACAGTCAGGCTACCTGGTTTTGGGTACAGGAAGAACCCCTGAATATGGGCGCTGCTTCTTTCCTGAAAATGAATCTCAATAGTTTTGCATTTGGGGTCATCAGCCGCAACCCGAGTGCTGCAACAGCAACCGGTTACAGCAAGGTGCATAGTAAGGAGCAGCAAGATATAGTTGAAACCGCTTTTTCCATCTGAGCAGCGCGATTCTAAAAAATGTTAAGGTCATTCTTATTCGCTTTTTGTAAAGCCGATAATGAATGACCTTTATTTGTTTCTTTTTTAAAAAGGTTACTCTTCCTCTATTCCATCGCCAATTCCTACTCTCTGTTTGATAAAACTTCCTTTTTCTACTGCATTAATCATCGCAAGTGCGAGATTCCCCGCCTTTATTTCAACGTTGGCGGCGGCTGCTTCAGAAACCTGTTCAAAGGCACCATCCGCTTCCGCCTCTATGATGTCGGGGGAACAGAAAAAAGTCCAATCAAGGCTCGATTCTACGAGGTATTGATAGGCTTTGTAGTGTTCTTTAGAAACGGGTACATATTCCTCGGGGAAGCCCTCTTGTTCAAAAAGGGGGATGCCATGTTTGCTGCTGCCCAATACACCCATGCCCCCTAAAGCTACAATGCGCTTTGGGCCATGTTTTTCCATCTGGGAAATGATATTTTTCATTCCAAGGCTACGCGTGGTATCAGTACCATCTATTTTTCCGCCAAGCGCACTCAATACGGCGTCGCTTCCCTCAATGGCAATTCCTACCTCTTTTATATCGAATACATAGCCTTTGATAGCGGTAAAATTTTCATCTTGCAGTCCCTTGTCAATTAAGTTGATTACCTGCCTTCCGAAGGCCTTTACCTTCCATCCCCGGGAAAATGCATGGACCATAAGCTGTTTTCCTACCATTCCCGTAGCACCAAATATTGTTACAGTCATATAATAAATTTTATACTTAAAGGTATTGTTTTTTACTGAAAATCAGTGCTTTAAAGGCTGTTAAAAACGAATATAATATTCGTGATCTTTAGATAGCTGAATTTTATTTAAAAAAAAATCAAGAAAGTTTGTTTTATTAAGGAAATTGTGGTTTACTTTTACAATAGAAATTACAAAAAGAAGTTCTTTAATTTATATAAAAGTTTTAGCGAATAGGATTAAGTATCTATACACTCTTGGTTGCAGGTATCTTACCCATTTCTTAATAGTGAAACTCTGAAAAGTACGCGGTTTAAAAGTTGAAAGAAAACTTTAGTGATCGAAGGTATTTGTTGAGCTCCTCCTGAATTATATGACCTAAACGTCGGAAACAGGAAAAACCTCTATAACATTACCTCTGTATTAAAGTACAGATTGATACACCGGGCGAACAGAGCCAGCCGTTTCCAGGTGAAACAAGTAGCCGGTTTGAGAAATGAAGAAGAAGTATGATTGCTTTTACAGCACCAGATGGATTCCTTTTGTCCCCAATTTGCATTCGATGGTAAGTACTTACAATCATCAATAAGGCTGATATTCAGAAATGAATGTCAGCCTTTGGTGTTTAAAGCAAGTCGTACTTTTATTTTCGTAGTATCTATGACATCATGACTTTCATCAAATATTCAAACACCGTTTGCCAATAATATTATTCGTGGGCTTTCATGGTAAATCCAGGTTTAATCCGCTATAGCAGCAGATACCTGCCGGATGCCATTCAATAGTGAAATTATCTTTTAGAAAGTATGACGAAAGTTGGTTTTATTAAAGAATTTCTGTTTTACTTTTACAATAGAAAATAAGGAAAGAAGTTCTTTAATTTATATAAAAGTTTTAGCGAATAGGATTAAGTATCTACAAACTCTTAGTTGCAGGTATCTTACCCATTTCTTAATAGTGAAACTCTGAAAAGTACGCGGTTTAAAAGTTGAAAGAAAACTTTAGTGATCGAAGGTATTTGTTGAGCTCCTCCTGAATTATATGACCTAACCGTCAAAAACAGGAAAAACCTCTATAACATTACCCCTGTATTAAAGTACAGATTGATACACCGGGCGAACAGAGCCAGCCGTTTCCAGGTGAAACAAGTAGCCGGTTTGAGAAATAAAAAACAAGTGTGATTATTTTCACAGCAACAGATGGATTTCATTAATTCGCATTTGCATTCGATAGTAGTTATTTACAATCGTCAAAAAAAGGCTGATGTTCAGAAATGAATATTAGCCTTTGGTGTTTATAGTAAGTTGCTCTTTAATTTCCTCTGCCTCTATAGCAAAATGACTTTCGTCAAATATACAGACACCGTTTACCAATAATATTATTTGCGGGCTTTCATGATATACGCCTGTCTTATCGGCTATGGCAGCAGATACCTGCCTGTTTGCAATCAGGTCGAGGAGGTGGTATTCTACCCCAACTATAGGTTCAGATTTTTCGAAACGGTTTTTGGCTACACTGCTTATGTTGCAACGGGTGCTATGCTTAAAAATCACCTGTGGATTTTCTTTCGATTTTTCAATGATTTGTCCAATTTGTTGTGTGTTATCCAACGTTATCCAAGGAAAAGTATTCATTTGTGTATTTTTTAGTTCTTCTCTACAGCCGTAGAGTCTATTTTTTATTTATAATACCTGTTCCGCCTTATGTGGTGGTGTAATCCTTTCATGATCATTCGTGCCTCCTGCCTTGCCTATCGGTAGCTTGCCTTACGATACTCAGGTCAAGCTTCCCAACAGGAAGGCTGATAAATCAGACCATCCGGATTTCATACAAGTAATTCAGTTTTTATAATAGCGTTTGCCAACATATTTATAGTATTCGGAATTATTTTTTATATTGGTGATGCAAAATTACGATTTGAACTGTTTGCCTGATGTTATAGTTTTTTCAGGTTGTTCAATTAAAAAAATAGGCTTCCTTGAAGCGGGTTTGCCATTTATTGTTTCTATTTACAAACCATATTAATAAATTATGAAAATACATTTTATTTCCATCGGCGGCAGTGTGATGCATCAATTAGCCATAGCCTTGCATAAGAAAGGCGATATTGTAACAGGTAGTGATGATGAGATTGTCGAGCCCTCCAAATCCGCTTTGTCTGCATATGGATTATTGCCTTCCTCATTTGGGTGGAATCCGGATCATATTCAAAAGGATATAGATGCGATTTTGCTTGGAATGCATGCCCGGGAAGATAATCCTGAATTGATAAGGGTGCGGGAACTTGGGATGCCAGTATTTTCTTTTCCTGAATATATTTACAAAGAGAGCATTGATAAACTACGGGTAGTTGTGGGGGGGAGCCATGGAAAAACTACTACCACCGGTATGATTATGCATGTGTTGCAAAGTACTGGTGCGCGGTTTGATTACCTTGTCGGGGCGAAGCTTCCGGGGTTTGAGCAAAGTGTTTCTATAACCGATGCGCCTGTGATTATTTGCGAAGGGGACGAATATCCGGCAAGTGCTTTGGAAAGGCGTCCTAAATTTCATTTTCTTTTTCCTTTCATCGCTGTTTTAACTGGTATTGCCTGGGACCACATCAATGTGTTCCCAACTTTTGAAAACTACCTGGAGCAGTTCCAGATTTTTATTGATAAAATAGAACCCAAGGGAACTTTGATTTATTGTGAAAGTGACCCTGAACTCAAAGTACTCATTGCTCAGCAGCAACGCAGCGATATAACTTTTATTCCCTATGGGTTACCTATATTTGAAATCAAATCAAATCAAACGTATTTAACCGTTGAGGGGGAAACTGGCCTCTTGTCTGTTTTTGGCAACCACAATCTGCTCAATATACAGGCCGCATGGCTGGTTTGTAAAAAACTTGGGGTTTCGGCTGAAGATTTTGTAAAAGGTATTGGAAGTTTTAAAGGTGCATCACGTAGACTGGAAGTAGTAGCTCAAAATGAAACGCGAATCGTTTTTCGTGATTTTGCCCATGCACCAAGCAAGGTGAAAGCCACTATGGAGGCTGTCCGTAGCCAATACCCCGTACGAAGATTGGTAGCCGTGCTTGAATTGCATACCTACAGCAGCCTGAATGCGGCCTTTATGCCACAATACAAGGGTGCTTTACAGGCAGCAGATGCAGCATGCGTGTTTTACAGCCCACATGCCATGGAAATAAAGCAGATGCCCGAATTGCCTGTCCAACTTGTTGCAGAAGGATTTGATCATCCCGAACTGACTGTTTGTACAAACCGTGCCAACCTTGAAGAATGGCTGGCAACCCAACAGAATAAGGGGGAAAATTTATTGTTGATGAGCAGTGGGACCTACGATGGTCTGAATATAAATGCAACCGCTGAGGGCTGGTTACGGTCAAAATGAGGGGTAACTATATAAATTATATTCAATAATTTGGATAATTCTTGCTGAAAAGCTAAAAAAATAGGGAAAGCTGCGGGGAGCAACTTATTTTTACCTAGTATGAATATTACCTTGACAAGGCCGCTGGCTTTTATTGATCTTGAAACAACAGGGCTAAACCTCGGTTCTGACAGAATCGTTGAAATTGCAATTGTAAAAATTATGCCGGATGGCAGTAAAGCGGTTAAACGAAAACTCATCAACCCTGAAATGTCCATTCCAAAGGAATCGTCGGAAATTCATGGCATTACCAATGAAATGGTAAAAGAAGCGCCCACCTTTCGGCAGGCTGCTAATGAAATCAAGCAGTTTCTGGATAATTGTGACATAAGCGGGTACAACAGCAATAAATTTGATATTCCACTTTTGGTGGAAGAGTTTTACAGAGTTGATCAGGATTTTAAGATCGATGGCAGAAAGTTGCTGGATGTGCAAAAGATTTTTTATATGATGGAACCCAGAACGCTGAGTGCCGCGTATAAATATTATTGTGACAAAACTTTGGTAGATGCCCACAGTGCCGAAGTGGATGCCACAGCCACCTGGGAAGTGCTGGATGCTCAAATTGAACGCTATCCTCAGTTAGGAAACTCTATTGATTCTATTTTTCAGATAATTGGGGAAGAAGAAATTGTGGATTTCGCCCGCAGAATGATCATCCAAAATGGTAAAATAGTTTTCAACTTCGGAAAACATAAAGGGAAAGAGGTTGAGAAGGTTTTACAGCATGAACGCAGTTATTATGATTGGATTATGAACGGCGATTTTCCTCAGCATACCAAAATGAAGCTAACTGAAATTTTTCATAAAGTTTACCTTAAAAAGTAGTTGGCTGAAGAAAATATTTGGGGATTTGCTTGCTTTTCTTTCTTTTCGTGGCCGTTTATGTCATCTTGTACCTTCGCTTTTTAGTATTCTGATTTGAAAAGACTCGTCATCATACCTACTTATAACGAAAAGGAGAATATTTCTTCTATCATTCATGCTGTTTTTAAACTCGCAGTAGATTTTCATATCTTGGTTATAGATGATGGTTCTCCGGACGGTACGGCGGAAATTGTGAAAAATGCACTTCAACCCCAATTTACCGGTAAATTATTTCTTGAAGAGCGAAAGGGTAAATTGGGTTTGGGTACTGCCTATATTCATGGGTTTATGTGGGCGCTAAAACGCAAATATGAGTATATCTGCGAAATGGATGCTGATTTCAGCCATAATCCTACTGATTTGCCCCGGTTGGTAAGCGCTTGTGAACAGGGAGCTGAAGTAGCCGTTGGCAGTCGCTATGTTCCGGGAGGTTCTATAAAAAACTGGAGCCTTGATCGCCATATTTATTCCCGTGGGGGAAGTATTTACACTCGTTTAATTACCTGGATCCCTGTAAAAGATCCTACCGCAGGTTTTGTTTGTTACCAACGCAAAGTATTGGAGGCGATTAATTTCAATCAGATAAAATTTGTAGGGTATGCCTTTCAGATTGAGATGAAATTTGCTGCATGGAAACTCGGTTTCAAAATTGTTGAAATTCCCATCACTTTTGTGGA
>JBBQXO010000039.1:0-33487 GCA_038209595.1 Chitinophagales bacterium | reverse complement strand
GTGAAAAGTGAAACGTCAAACGGTGAAACGACAAACGGTGAGCCGGGAAAGGAATAGCATGTGTTTGAATCCTGATGAACAAAATAATAATACGCAAAGTCCTTAGATTTTAGCATAATTCAAGCGCTAAAAGAGCGATTTAGTATAGCTGTTCAGATTTTAGGAAACCCATTTATTCAGATTTCTTAGCCAACGGTATGAATTATCCATGGTTACCCATGGTTTTAACCATGAGATATGAAGGAAATAAAGGACAGGAAGGGTATTAAGAATTACATAAATCTCCGTAGAATGGAACCCGGGAGGTTAGAACCAATAGGGAGAGAGTAGCTTTGATTACCAAAATGCAAATCGGGGAACCAAAGCCCCCCGATTTTTAAAACATAAAAAACAATAATTCTTATAACCTTTCAATAATACCGGCAATACCCTGACCACCACCTACACAGGCTGTTACCATGCCATACTTTTTACCCAAACGCTTTAAGTCGTGGCTTACCTGTATGGTGAGTTTGGCACCGGTACAACCGAGCGGATGTCCCATACTAATGGCGCCACCATTGATGTTTACCTTATCCATATCGAGGTTCAGCTCGCGGATCACAGCAAGACTCTGACTCGCAAAAGCCTCGTTCAATTCAATAAGATCGATTTCTTCCAGATTCATGCCTGCCTGCTTCAATACTTTGGGTATAGCTGCTACGGGTCCAATCCCCATAATGCGAGGCTCTACCCCGGCACTTGCGCAAGCTACCAAGCGTGCTATGGGCTGCAGGTTCAATTCTTTTACCATGTCTTCGCTCATTACAATCACAAAGGCAGCACCATCGCTTGTTTGTGAAGCATTGCCAGCAGTTACAGTTCCGCCTGCCGCAAAAACAGGTTTCAGTTTAGCGAGCGCCTCTACACTCGTATCTTTCCTTGGCCCCTCATCGGTATCTACCACATAGCTGCGGGTAGCCCGCTTGCCTTTTTCATTAATGTATACTTCCTCTACCGTTATGGGGAGAATGCCCTCCTTGAAATATCCGTTCTCAATGGCGTTCAAAGCTTTTTGGTGGCTACTGTAGCTAAAAGCATCCTGATCTTCGCGGCTTACTTTAAAATCATTAGCTACTGCTTCGGCAGTTAATCCCATACTTAAATAATAGTCGGGATCTTTCACTGCTACAGTATAATTAGGAACGGTTTTCCAACCGGCAGTAGGCACAAGACTCATACTTTCCACCCCACCGGCAATTATACAATCGGCCATACCGCTTCGGATTTTTGCCGTAGCAATGGCAATGGTTTCGAGGCCACTGGCGCAATAACGGTTTACTGTCATGCCCGGTACATCTTTGCCCACAGCTCGGGCACTTATTAACCGGCCAATTTGTAACCCCTGTTCGGCTTCGGGAACCGCATTGCCTACGATAACATCATCTACACGAGCCGGATCGAGTGCTGGCAGGGTTGCCATCAAACCCTTAATAACGTCTACTGCCAAATCATCGGGACGGGTAAAACGAAATCCGCCACGTTTGCTTTTGGCTACTGCCGTTCTGAATCCGGCTACGATATATGCATCTTTCATAAAGCTATTTTTACTATTTATATTTTAATATCCCTTTTTTGAAACCTCCCGCTGACCTGGATTTGCCTGAGCCTGTAGTAAAACAGGAATCGATTCATTTTCTAATATACCTACCCAACATGCAATCCTTTTTCCTATTTGCTTTTCAGAACAAAATTTCCCTCATTCTTTTTATGAGTTATTTAAAAAAAACAAACCAATAACACTCAAAATTAGTTGTTTATGCAACTAATTGTAAAAATAGCGGGTTTTGATTAAAAAAAAATTAAAAATTCGGACTGCTCATTGGGGTGAAACCTATCTTTACCCGGTTCTTTTCTCCCATATCATGTATACTATTCTCCGCAGCATCCTGTTTTTTTTCGATCCTGAATGGGTGCATTATTTTTCCATGAATGCTTTAAGACGCATTTCGAATGTTGGATTTTTCCGTTGGATACTACGCAAGCGCTTTCAGCCAAAGCCAAAGCCTGCTCATTTTGCTGGTCTTGAATTTACCAATTTGGTTGGTTTAGGGGCAGGATTCGATAAAAATGCCTGCTACCTCCGCGAACTCGAGTTGCTTGGTTTTGGTCATGTGGAAATTGGAACCGTGACACCAAGACCGCAACCCGGCAACGATAAACCGCGTTTATTTCGTTTACCCGAAGACAAGGCCCTGATTAACCGCATGGGATTTAACAACGATGGCGTGGAGGCAGTGGCTCAAAATATTGCCGATTTCCGGGCAAAAAATCCTAAATCGAAAATGATTATTGGGGGCAATATCGGGAAACAAAAAACCACCCCCAACGAAAATGCTTATCTAGATTATGATATCTGCTACCGGAAACTTTACGATCAGGCAGACTATTTTGTGGTAAATGTCAGCAGCCCCAATACCCCCGGCCTAAGGGAACTGCAGGAGAAAGAAAGCCTTCGGAAAATACTCACCACCTTACAGGAAATCCGTTCGGGGTACGAGGTAAAAAAGCCTTTACTGCTTAAAATAGCGCCCGATTTAAGTCTCCATCAACTAGATGATGTCATCGCATTGTCTCAGGAAATCGAGCTCGAAGGATTGGTGGTATCCAATACTACCCTTGACAGAACCATCCTAAGTGATGCCGGCAAAATCAGAAGTGGTGAAGCGGGTGCAGGAGGCCTCAGCGGCTTGCCGATAAAAGACAAAGCCACTGAAATGATCCGATATGTCCATCAAAAGTCTTTAGGCAAAATTCCAATAATTGGGGTAGGTGGCATTTTTACGCCAAAAGATGCCAAAGATAAAATAGCAGCCGGTGCCGGATTGGTTCAGGTTTGGACTGGTTTTGTGTATAAGGGACCCGGCATTGCAAAAAAAATTACGCAAGGATTGTAATCAAACCCTATTTGCTGAAACAAGCTCATAAATTTGTGGCCTTTAATCCTTATCAGGAATGGAATATTTATTTACGACAGAGTCATTGATCAGTTTTTTTAGTACTTGTGATTCTGGAAGTAGTACTGGGAATTGACAACGTCATTTTTGTAAGCCTGAACCTGAACCGGATGGCGGAAGAAAAAAGAAAAAAAGCGCGGCTCTATTGGATGATACTTGGTATTACCACTCGCAGCCTGCTCCTGATGGCTCTTGGCTGGCTATTGAGTCTGAAAGGCAATTACCTTTTTTCGTTGGGTGATAAAGGATTCGACCTTGCTAGTCTTGCAATGTTGGCAGGCGGCTTGTTCCTGATTTATAAATCGGTAAAAGAAATACATCACAAACTCGAAGGGGAAGATCCAGAAGCCAATGGAGGGAAAAAGCCAATACTGGGATTTGCCCAAGATATGGGGCAAATTGTGCTGATAGATATGGTATTTAGTTTCGACAGCATTATCATTGCCGGTGGTACCGCAAAGCATGTGGAAATTATGGTTGCAGCGGTGGTAACTGCCATGATTGTGATGTTTTTATTTGCTCCTGCCATTTCAGGATTTATTCAAAAACATCCCACCCTTAAAATGTTGGCACTTAGTTTTTTAGCTGCAATGTGGGTTAAGTCTGATTATCGAAGGTTGGGACAGTGAGGCAGCACATGAGCTACATTTGAAAAACTACATTTACTTTGGAATGGCCTTTAGTTTTGGAGTAGAAATGCTGAATATGGTAATGCGCAAACATGCGACCAAACAACGGACCGTACGGCTGAATGAGCCGGTTTACAAAACACCGGAGCTAAAAGAAACTACTTCTTATAAAGATATGTCAGACTAAAGCTGGCAAAGCAAAGCGGCGCCTACTACCCCGGCAGTTTCGGTACGCAACCGCGACTGGCCAAGACTTACCGGCACAAAACCTGCTTCGACACTGCTTTCAATTTCTGCAGGATCAAAATCCCCCTCAGGGCCTATCAGCAGCAAACTGCTACCCGTTGTTCCAATCACAAGTTTGGAGAGGGGTTGCTTTTCAAGATCTTCACAATGGGCAATATAACGGTGCTGGTATTGATCAGACGCCAGAACTTTTTCCATTGATTGAGGCGGAAGTATCCTAGGCAACCAAACCTGACGGCTTTGTAAAAGGGCACTATTGGCTATACTCAACAAACGTTCAAATCGCAAATGCTGTTTTTCAGTCCGGCGGGTTTGCAGCAATAATACTTCGGACACCCCCATTTCGGTTACTTTTTCCAAAAACCATTCCAATCGATTTGTATTTTTTACCGGTGCAATACCGATACTTACTTTACGGGGCAGCAAGGATTGAAAGAGCTGCTCCTCGGTGATGGTCACAATACATTTCTTTTTACCCGCTTCTGTAATGGTTGCATCCCAAAGCAATCCTTCCCCGTTGGTAAGCTGTATGGGTTGTCCGGGCTGCATACGCAACACCTGAACCGCATGACGGGCACTAGCTTCATCGAGTTCAATTTGTTCACCCACATGGGCATTCATCTGAAAAAAATACGGAACCTGCATGGTGCAAATATAATCCGTCGTTAACAATCAAAAGGCTCGTGAATAACATAGAGTAGCCTTGTAATGATTATATTGTCTTTTAATATCAGAGTACAAAAGGAATTCATCGATTATATACATTTTAAAAACTCATGCTGAGAATCGTTAAATACATTAACTTTTCCCCGTCTAATTAAGCACATTAAATTTTTTCAATATGGGAATTCTGTACATCTTTCTGATTATTGCGGCTGTTTTCATCCTGCTTATCATCAGCATTTACAACCGCCTTACTAAGGGCCGGATTCTTGTAAAAGAAGGCTGGAGCGGCATTGCCACTTTTTTACAACAAAGAACCGACCTGATACCCAACCTAGTAGAAACAGTAAAAGGCTATGCTTTGCACGAAAGTTCTACCCTGACAGAGGTGGTAAAATGGCGCAACCGTGGCGTAGCAGCCAATACAGCTGGAGAGCAAATTGAAGCGAGCAATGGCTTAAACAAGGCATTGGTTGACTTTTTTGCGGTAGCCGAACAATACCCTGATCTGAAAGCGAACTCGAATTTTTTAAGTTTACAAAATGATCTTAAAGAAATTGAAATCAAACTGAACCAAAGCCGCAGGTATTACAATGGAACCGTTCGGGATTACAACCAATCGGTAGCTGTATTCCCCAATAACGTAATAGCGGGTATGTTTCAGTTTTCAGAAGAACCATTTTTTAAAGAAGAACCCGGTGCTGGCGCAGTGCCGCAGGTATCCTTTTCATAAAAAAGTCAACATGCAGGTTAGGATTACAATTTTAGTTCTACTCATTGGGGGGCTTGTATTTGGAGGCCTTCAGCGTAGTTATGGTCAAAACGGACAGGGTATTTTTGAGTATATCAACCCCTCATCTTTTCAGCAAATTATACGGGAGGAGGCTACTCAATTAGGCAAGGAACGAGGGCTTGCCGAAGCTGACCTGCAGGCCAGAATTGCAGGTGCGTTGGTGCCATTGACAAAACGCCTGCAAAAGTCTTTGGAAAAAGATAAAACCTTATCTGGCCGATCTTCCACCTCGCTAAGCGCAAAAGATAAACAGATATTTGAGGGAGCTATCCGTAAAAAAATAAAATTACTTCTTAGGGAAAAAGATGACAACTTGTATTGGTTTTTTTTTCCAAATAACAATGACCGCATCTTATCCTTTCATTCAGATATACAGGTCGGGCAGGATGGGCTGCTGCAGGTAAAGGAAACCATCGTGATTTACAATGGAGACGGGCAGGAATCCTCCGGAGCAACAAATAATTCTTTTGCTGTTTATAACAATGATATACAGCGTGGCATTGTACGCGACTTCCCAACGAGATATTTAAGTAAGCAGGGGTTCTGGCAAAATATGGGTTTCCATATTAAATCTTTAACCCAAAACGGCACGCCTGCAAAATATAGGGAAGAAAATCTTGACAATGGCATCCGCGTGATGGTCGGATCGGAAGATGTCTACCTGCCCTCCGGCATCTATACTTATGAGATAAATTATGAAACCAATCAGCAGTTGATTTTTCACCAGGATAAGGATGAGCTTTACTGGAACGTAAATGGCAATGGTTGGGTTTTTCCTATTGACAGCGCGTCTTGCAAGATTCGATTTCCCGAAGGTGCTCAAATTTTTGAAAATGCCTGCTATACAGGATTCCAGGGAAGCAGGGAACAATCTTGCTATTCCCGGCAAACAGGACCCAACCAAATAGCCTTTTCAACCGTCGAAAGGCTGGTACCTTATCAGGGATTAACTGTGGCTGCAGCCATACAGAAAGGTATTCTGCAGCCTCCTGCAAAAAGCACAATGAGTAGTTTTCTTACCGACAATTATGGACTCACGATTCTTGGAGGACTCTTCTTGGTTTTGGCAGCTTTTTACACTTTTATCTGGTCTAAAAAAGGAAAGGATCCACCCAGTGGAACCATTTTCCCCCAATTCGAGCCACCGGCAAATCTTACTGCGGCAGATTGTGGTTACATTCTGAAACAAAAATTCAGTTCGGAACTTTTTGCAGCAGCGCTGGTGGAAATGGCCGTAAAAGGCTGGCTCAAAATAGAAGTGACTGTAAAAAAATTCATCATTTCTACATCGGTATATCATTTTAAAAAGCCGGCAGGGCAGCCTTCCTATCCTTCTACCCAAAAGGATTACGGGTTTGAGGTAAGGGAGCTTCATGGGCAAAAAGCAGAAAAGGGAGTATATAATGCTACATTGAAAGCAAAATATGATGCTTTACAAGGACAACTTAAAAACCGTTTTCTGGTTCGTAAGGGTAAAAGCAATGCATGGAATGGGCTATTTATTCTTAATAACGGCTATACTATTTTTGGAGGTCTTTTGATTTTTGCAGCAGGCTTTATAGGCATAGCATTCCTCATCAACTATTACTCTCAACAAATACTCATCGCATCCCTTATCCTGCTTCTGATGCTGGTGGTATTGCAAATTTTCTTTGTTTCCATTATGAGTGCTTACACGCAAAAAGGGAGGGAGGTGGCAGATCACATCAAAGGATTTAAAATGTATCTGGAAACAGCAGAACAAAAGCTTTTAAATTATTTAACCCCTCCCGAAAAAACATTGGAACTTTTTGAAAAATACCTGCCTTATGCTATTGCATTGGGAGTAGAAAATGCATGGGCGGATAAGTTTGACTCCATCCTGCAAAAAGCATTGGAAGGAGGCTATCAACCCGGCTATTACAGCGGAAATTCCCATGGAAGTTTTGGTAATAACTTTCATGTGGGTGATCTTACCAAAGGCATATCCTCCGGCTTAAGCAGCACTGTTTCGTCCGCATCTACCCCGCCAAGCAGCAGCAGTGGGGGAAGCAGCGGCGGTGGAAGCAGTGGCGGCGGCGGTGGTGGTGGCGGTGGCGGTGGCTGGTAAGCCCCCCGGTCAGATACTAAAGGAAGGATGTAAAAGCAAAGTTTATACATCCTTCCTTTTTTTGTTTCATTCAGAGAGCAGTTCGTTGGTAAACAAAGATTGGTAGGAAATCTGTTGGGCAGTGGGATCTCTTTGCTGTATCCAATCAATAAAAGTTTTCACCCTGTTTGGATCCATTCTTCCCCAGCTATCCCCGGTTCCATAAAAGCGGTTGGTAAAATGTTGGCTTTCCTCCAAAAAAGCAAGATGCCGATCATTTTCAGGAACCAGAGGGAGCAACCACTCAACAGCCGTCTCGGGATCACTTTCCGCTTGCAAAAATCCAGCCTTTGTAGCCTGTAAAAATTTTTGGAATACTTCTCGCCGTTCTTTCAGCTTACTCAGGGAGGTCATGATTACCGGAGAGTAGCCATAAGGGACCTCAAAATCAGCCAGCCGAAAATGTTTCAGTTCAATTCCTTTTTGCTGAGCCTCCACGCCTTCCCAATTGTCAAAAACCCAGGTAGCATCAGCCTTTCCAGTCAATAGCGTATTCCAAATCCCTAGTTTTTCCGGATACATCAGTTGTAATTGTTCCCCATTACCACCATCATTTGTAATCATTTGTTTCACCATTTCATCCTCGTACCGGGCTTTGTAAGAAGCATAGGCTTTTCCGGCAAGATCCTTTGGAGATTCAATCCCAGACTGCTTAAGCACTACTATACTGCTAATATCTTCCTGTAAAATGGATGCAATGGCAACCGCATCAAAAGGGGTATTCTTGGTTTGATAACTCAGGATACTTTCCAGTGGACAAAGCGCAAAGTCTGCAAGACCGAGCTCCACTTTTTTAGCTGGTGTTATAGCATAATTGTCTTCATCGGGTGTTAGCAGGATCAATTCGATACCGGCTGCTTCATAATATTTTAATGTCTGCGCAACCACAAACCCGGTATGGTTGGTATTAATAGTCCAGTCAAGCGCCAGTTTTAGTGAGATCATATTTTCTTTTTTTTGGAGTGGAAAGATAAGATTTGCCTATGCTTTGGCAAAAAACAAAAGCTACCTTAAGGTCGTCGAAGAAATTGAAATAGGTTTATGGAATGTTAAAGGCCGCCCCAAAAACCCTGGTCAAAGCAAACCACAAGAACCCTAATCCCGTATCTCTATTAAAATACACTTATGAAAAAAAATATCAATACCTCGATTTTTGTGGTATTTCTTTCTGTTTTATTGATTGCCTGTAAAAAAGAAGATAACAATGCAACTAGTATGGCAACAATAGAAATTACAATAGTGAATGTGGGATTCAGCTCCTGGAAAGTTGTTTCGGTAACCAATAGCAGCAACACTGCCGTGCTGGAAACCAACAATACCCCTTTTACCTTTGAAAAAAGCAGGCGGTACAAAATTGTTAGCATGGCAGCACCTACCATTCACCCAATTGAATTTCGGGACGCTTTAAATAATGTACTGATCTCCCAAAGCGAAGGCAGCATCGGCAATCTTGAAAGCAATGTCTCCATAAATTTTGTACGGGAAGCCAACGGGATAAGTTTTACTACAAGTAGCTCCTTTACCAGTGCAGTTTCTACTTACAATTGTGCCAACCACAATGGCATGCGGGGTAATGTGGTAGTGTGGTAAGCAGAGCTTTTAGAGCGATAAAAGAATATATGCCAAGGCTTGACAATTGAATAATACCAGGATAAAGAGCAAAAGCATTGCCTCTCTATTCTGGTATTATACTATAGGTATATCGACAAATAAGGGGTTATTTAAGATGCCTTACATACTACGCTTTGTAGTTTAGTCAATAACCTTTTCAATTTTTTATTGTTTTTTGCGGGCAGGTGGTAATTTTTTTTGACTTTCTCCTTTCAATACGGCTTTTGCATTAAGGGCTGTAACCACTTTTTTCCCTGTTTTTGCTTCTAATTATTTTATAGCAACTTTGGCAACATTGCCGCCCTGTTTAGCTACCTTTTTGCTTTGTTCAAAAGTTTCCGGATTGGTGGCTACCGAAATATCTTTGGCAGATGTCTCTGCCAGCATATTTAAAATCGATTCCGTATTGGTCATGTTGTCCCTCAGATTTTCCTTTCTAAGACCTTTCAGAATTTTATATTCTTTGGTAGTTTTACCGCTCCAAGCTTTAGTAATAATATCGGTAAGGGTAGCAAATTGAAGCCCCTCTTTCAATCCTCTATTTTTCCTTTAATCTGTAAGTTCTTTAAGAATTTCAATACTTTTAAGCCGCTGATTAATCCAGTTTTCTGAATAGCCAAGATGTAAATATTGTTCTAAAGCCCTATCAATACTTAGTTCCGGATCTTGCATTTCGTCTAATCGTTCCCTGGCAACTTTTGACAACCACAATTTAAAAGGCTCTGCCTTTGGCGAAGGAATGCTCTGTATTAAGCGGAAAAGCTGCTCGGTATCCGCTACATCAGTTTGACGCATTTTGCCATCGGCTGCAAGTAATTTCAAACCGTGACAGTTTGTCACGGTTTCATTTCCTTCTGCCCTTAATCACTATTTAAGTTTGCGCCAATAGGCATTAGAGTCAACACTTTCGGTTAACACCCCAACATTTCCACAATAGAAAAATACCATTTTTCGTCATCGTCATTCCAAAATGGAACGTACTTGTTTTTGCTCGAATAACTTTGTGGCGATTTCTGTATTCATGGTGAATTAATATGTGCTATTTTCAAGATTGGCTATTTCTTCTTCGGTCAGTAGGCAAAAACAGTTCGCCCAATTCATCAGCAACAATCCATTCATCATACACCACTTTATAGCAATGAAATGATTCTCCATTTTCATGTTACGGTATCTTCAAATCATTCTTAATGTAAATCAACCTACACCAGGGATTCAAAAGAAGCCCGTTTAATGCCTGTGAGCTTTTCTTTCTTGTTAATAAATTTTTTTTACCCTTTTTTTTGGGCGACAAGCCTTTAGAAAGTGATAAAATCACCTATATGCCATTTACAAAAAGTTGTATCATTTAAAACAAATCTTCTTCGTCGAAACCCTCATCAAACTCCGTCATCTGATTCATTTTGCTTGACTTTTGAATAAACATAGCTGCGCCACCATCGCCACCTGCACCACTATCACGGGGACCAATGGGTTTAAAACCAGAAGGGAGTCCGGCACCAAAATCCTGATCATTTTCTTCTGCATCTACAAAACGCTGAATATGAAGCAGGGCTTTCAGATCAATACTATCAAGCGCACCATTTCTGTGTTTGGCAATTTTTACCACAGTGGCTCCCTTATTGGACTCGCCATGTTCGTCCTGATTCATTTCATAGTACTCTGGACGATATAAAAACATAACCATATCCGCATCCTGTTCAATGGCACCCGATTCCCGAAGGTCACTCAACTGTGGAATTTTATTTCCATCTTTCCTGCCTTCCACCGCCCTGTTCAACTGGCTCAAAGCTATGATAGGGATATTCAATTCCTTGGCAAGCCCCTTTAAAGAGCGACTGATTCCACTGATTTCCTGTTCGCGGTTCATGTTGCGGCTTTCGCCTCCTCCACCCATCAGCTGCAGGTAGTCAATGATTACCATACCTACTTTATGTTGGGAAACCATTCTGCGGCATTTTGCACGTAATTCAAAAATATTTAGTGCCGGGGTATCATCCAAATAAATCGGGGCATCGGTCAGAGCTTTTACTCCTGTGGCATACAATTGCTCCATTTCGTAGTCTGCCATTTGCCCCCTCGAAATCTTTTCCATCATGATTCCACTTTGGGCACTTAGCAAACGCTGTACCAACTGTGCATTACCCATTTCAAGGCTAAAAACACCCACACCGGTTGGTCTTGTTGGATGCATAGCGGCATTGCGGGCAAGGTTTAGGGCAAAAGCCGTTTTACCAACGGAAGGACGTGCTGCAATTACGATCAGGTCAGTAGGCTGAAAGCCGTTGGTTATCTTATCGAGTTTAGCAAAACCGCTAGGTACGCCTGAAATATCGTCTTTTCTATGTCGCAGGTCTTCAATGCGCTCAATGGCTTTTACCAATACCGCACCTATATCGCTATAGTTGCGTTTTACATAACTATTGGTAATATCAAATAATTTCTGTTCGGCATCATCAAGCAGGCTAAAAGCATCTGTACTGTCCTCGTAGGCATCTGTTATGATCTCCCCACTCAACCGAATAAGTTCCCTTTGTATAAATTTTTGAACCAAAATGCGACTGTGCGCTTCAATATGTGCACTGCTCGTAACCGAATTGGTAAGCTTAGTTACAAAATAGGCGCCTCCTACGGCGTCGAGCTCATCTTTTTTCCGAAGTTCCTCCACAACGGTTAAAATATCAATCGGCTGGCTTTTTTGCTGAAGGTTCTGCATGCAAGAAAAAATACGCTGATGCGCATCCACATAGAAACATTCAGGTCTAAGATATTCCACGGCAGTATCAAAAGCACCCTTCTCAAGCATAATGGCGCCTAAAATCGCTTCTTCTAAATCGCGGGCCTGTGGAGGTACTTTTCCATATACAAGGCTACTCAGGTCAGGACTTCCTTTTAATCTTTTTTTGCGGTCCTTTGCTGTATTCGTTAATTCCATGGGGGTTACTAAAGTTTAAACTTTAAAAAAAATCAAAATTAATTTTTTTTCCTTTTTTTGGCCTCGTATCGGCTTGTGGTTTGCCCAAAAAAAGGATCCCCAAAAAGACAATTTATAGCACTTTATATTTCTCAAAATTGATAAGTAACTAATACTCTGTATATTAACTGAATGTTACCAACCTGAGACAAAACCGAAGGTAATGGCAAAACCCTCAAATAAAAAAACAGAAAAGCTCTATATTATTACACAGGCAATGCACAGTGTTATCCACCGGAAATATCAAATTACACCTGTTTTTCCACATAGCAAAAGCAGGTTTTCAACATAGACAGGAACTTGTGTAAAACATATACACAATATGCTGTGGGTAAAAAAACAGGGAATGCCATTAGGAAATATGATCTTTTTCCTAATTAATTTTTCAAAAAAACAGCTATTGAAAACTGCCTTGAGGAAGGGTGTCGAATGAGTGCCTTCCCCGCTTATCTTTGCAAGGTTCCATATTTATAAAAATACACATGACTTTATCACACAATTGGCTGAGTACTTACCTGCCCGAACCAATAGAACCTGAAAAACTAAGCAAAATTCTGACCGCTGTAGGACTGGAAGTGGAGCAGTTGGAAAAAAAAGAAACGATCCCCGGTGGTCTTGCCGGACTATTGGTTGGAGAAGTACTTACCTGCGAAAAACATCCTGATGCGGACAAACTAAAGATTACAACTGTTTCCATAGGCAATAAAGAGGCTTTGCAGATTGTTTGCGGCGCAGCAAATGTAGCGGCAGGGCAAAAAGTGGTTGTTGCCTCCATCGGTACCACCATCTACCCCAACAACGGGGAACCGATGACGATGAAAAAAGTAAAAATTCGCGGCGTTGAAAGTTATGGAATGATTTGTGCTGAAGACGAAATAGGGTTGAGTGAAAACCATGATGGCATCCTTGTGCTGCCCGATACCCTGACGCCGGGTTTTCCATTGGCTGATCATTTTAAACCTGAAACTGATTATATTTTTGAAATAGGGCTCACCCCCAACCGGATGGATGCCATGAGCCACCTCGGAGTAGCCCGGGATGTTTGTGCTTACCTGATCCATCACGAAAAAAAATCAACAGCACCCAAAAATCCGCTACAGGGCAGTAATGGCTTTAAAATAGATGACCCCAAAGGACTTCAGATAGAAGTTTTACTTGAAAATGAAACTGCATGCCAACGTTACAGCGGAATTTGCATCACCGGCATAACCGTTGCTGAAAGTCCCGACTGGCTGAAAAACAGGTTGCGTTCGCTTGGAATACGTTCTATTAATAATATTGTAGACATTACCAATTTCATTTTGCATGAAACCGGTCAACCGCTCCATGCTTTTGATGCTGCCAAAATAACAGGTAAACAAGTCCGGGTGAAAACGCTTGAAGAAGGTACTATTTTTCAATCGCTCGATGAAAAAGAACGCAAACTTTCTGATGAGGACCTGATGATCTGTGACGGAGATAATCAGCCGATGTGTATTGGCGGGGTATTTGGCGGATTGAACAGTGGCGTATCCGAAACAACCACAGATATCTTTCTTGAAAGTGCCTGGTTTCATCCAACAAGTATTCGCAAAAGCAGCGTAAGACATGGGTTGCGTACCGATGCAGCAACCCGTTTTGAAAAAGGAGTGGACATTAGCCAGACGGTAATTGTATTAAAAAGAGCGGCTATGCTCATAAAGGAGTTAGCTGCCGGCCAAATTACCGGTACCATAGTGGATTTGTACCCCCATCCAAAACCGAAAACTGAAATTTCGCTCAAGTATCATTACCTGAAAAAACTGAGTGGTAAGAACTACCACCCAGATGCGGTGCGAAAAATTCTCGGTGCATTGGGTTTTGAGTTCATCAAAGAAGGTGCTGACGACCTTTGGTTTGCTGTTCCTTATCACAAACCGGATATAACTCTGCCCGCTGATCTGGTAGAAGAGATCATGCGGATTGACGGACTGGATCATATTGATATTCCGTCTATAATAAGCATTGCCCCATCAGCAGACTTGCTTGGTGGAGAAGAAAGATGGCAGGAAACTGTTTGCAACTACCTCACCGGGCTGGGTTTTCAGGAAATATTCACCAATTCCATTACCAACAGCCAATACTATACGGATGCAGAACTGGAAACTGCAGTAAAAATGCTGAACAACCTGAGTGCAGAACTTGATATCATGCGGCCATCAATGCTGGAAACAGGACTGGAAACTGTAGCACATAACCTGAACCGACGAAACCGCGATTTGCAATTATTTGAAATAGGAAAAACCTACCAACAGGTTGCCACAGGCAAATATGCAGAGCAAAGACATTTATCTTTGCTGATAACCGGTGCTGTAAAAACAGCGGGCTGGCAACAAAAAGACAAAACAGCTGACTTTTTTTACTTGAAAGGAGCTATGGAGCGGCTGCTGCAACTGATGCATGTAAAAAACGGTTCACTAGAGACTTTCCATACCCCAAATATAAATGGAGTGGTATATAAAGTAAAAGGTAAAGTAATCGCTGAACTTGGTGAGGTAAGCACCGCAAGACTCAAGCGTTTTGACATCAAACAGCCGGTTTGGTTTGCCAACTGTTATTGGGACAACTTACTTCCTATAGCACTCGGACATCCGATTACTTATCGGGAAATACCCAAATATCCATCGGTAGAGCGCGACCTTGCTCTGGTGGTGGACCAATCGCTTAGCTGGCAGCAAATGGAGGAGGCTACCGAAAAAGCTAAAATCAATTCTCTGCAGGGTGTTCGTCTTTTTGATATTTATGAAAGCGATAAACTGGGTATCGGCAAAAAGTCTATGGCGTTGAATTTTGTTTTTCAGGATTCAGAAAAAACCATGACCGAAGATGATATTGATAAGGCGATGAACAAACTGAAATCCCTTTTTGAAAAAGAATTCAATGCAGAAATCAGAAAATAAAAATCCCGGATTATAAACACATGAACGCCTCCATTGAAACTATAGAGAGAATTGGGCAAAAACTGCAGGGCTTACTCAAACAGCAGGAACAGTTGCAGCGGGATCAGGAAAAACTGCTATCTGAACTTTCCAAAAGGGAGAATGAAGTAACAACACTCCATCAAAAAATTGGTTTACTCGAGGATCAGGTAGCCATATTAAAAACAGCTACTGCGCAAATGGACGATCCTGCAAAAAGGATGTTTGAAAAAAGAATCAACGGATTTATAAAGGATATTGATAAAGTAATTGCCCATCTTCAATCCGAATCCTGAAATGAACTCCGCTACATGGTAGCTTTACAAACTGGATAATTAATATCCTTATGGAAGAAATGATACCGATTACGATCACCATTGCCGACCGGAATTACCGCATCAAGGTGGAGGCCCAAAATGAAGAGTTGGTGCGTAAAACCATCAAGTTTTTAAACGATAAGGTTCACGAGTTTAAAAAGAATTATGCTGGTAAGGATATGCAGGACTATGTGAGTATGGTGATGGCCTGGTATGCTACGCAGGATCAGGCAGTAGTAGCACAACATATTTCAGAAGATACGGTACAGAAGGAACTCAATAGCATAGAAGCAATGATTGACAAGGCTTTGACGTGGTAATTAAGTATTCTATTACAAAAATACTTTAAGGAAAGGTATAATAAAAATTCTCTGGGAAACCTTTTACCAAATTGAGGTCGAGTTCCAGCTCGGTTCCGTCCTGTGTGCGGGCTCCCACCACAAAAGCCTCGTAGCCAATTACCCGAAATTCGGCAATGCCATTTTGGGCTTTTGCATAAACTACCTGATTTGGAAAAGTATCATGAAGAAAAAAAGCGACCCATCCATTCCAAATAGTTTGAGGATCGGTATGCCTTACCCTTAATGTAATGGTAGTAAGATTTTTAAAAGACCGTTTATCATCAAGAAAGGCTTCGAGCATTTTATTATCCGAAACTGGTGCCTTTCCCCATCTGCCTTTTTGCGGATCCGTCTTATCAAATATATTTTTTTGTTTATATATTTCTTCAATTTCTCTCTTAAAAGTTTGGAGATCCTCTTGCTGCCCCGGTTGTTGGAATTCTAAAGCCTGGTATTCGGGAATTCTGTTGGTTTCATCAAGTTCGCGGTTAGCAATTTCCTGTGCTTCTCCAACCAAAATCTTCTTCTCTGCTACCAGTTTATCCTTTTCCTTTTCGGCTATCTCCTTTTCCTTCTCGGCCTTTATGCGTTCTTTTTCGGCAATAGCCAGCCGGCTGTTGGTAAAAATCTCACTAAGGTTTATTCGTGCCCACAGGTAAATAATACCACAACCCACTAAAAAGTAAAAGACAATGGTGCAATACCCAAACACATAAGCATTGAAAGGTACCCCACCTTTCCAGCCGAGCGCTACCACAGTTTGAAAATTATGTGCCGACTTATCTACCCAAAACAAAATGGTATTGAACTTTACCAAAGACAGACCCACTATAATTTTTGTTAACCAATCAGATACTTCCTCCAGGTTGGTATTATCAGCATATCCAAAGTTCCTCGGAGAGCCCTCGCCGTTTACATCGGGTTTCACATATCGGAATTTTTCTGCCCTTGGCAGTCCAAATAAAAATCCTATTGCACCCCCGCCAGCAAGACAAGCCGCGGCCAGCAAAAGAAAATTAATTATACCTACTAAACCGCTTTTTACATTAAAAATCAAAAGTAAAATACAAATAAAAACGGTGATGAATCCTACCCCTGAAATGGTTCTTTTAAAAAGGAAAATTGGATCGGAAGCACTATTACCAAGCTTTGGAACAAAAAAATGAGCTAAAAATCGACTAGAGGGTGAAGCTCCTTTTTCATTGGTCAAAGACTCATTGGTTTCATCCCCCGGCCTTTTATCATTTGGCATAAAAAAACTTGTATCGAAATGAATAATTCAATCCCATACAAGTTTAATTTAATTTATTGAGAAATGCAAGTAACCTGATATATTACTTTAAACCCGTCTCAGGCATCAATGGCATCTGCCAGATCCTGTATCAGGTCTTCCACATCTTCAATCCCTACGCTTAGCCGGATTAAAGAGTCTTTCAAACCATTTTTTATCCGCTCTTCCCTTGGGATGCTTGCATGGGTCATGCTTGCCGGATGGTTGATCAGGCTTTCCACGCCTCCTAAACTTTCCGCAAGACTGAAAAGTTTGGTGCTGCTCAAAACTTTATTAACCGTTGCAATGCTGTCGTCCAACAATTCAAAACTGATCATCCCGCCGTAACCACGCATTTGTTTTTTAGCAACATCATGGTTAGGATGATCTTCAAATCCGGGCCAATACACTTTTGCTACCTTAGGATGTGCCCTCAACCAATGAGCTATTTTTTCCCCATTTTCACTGTGGCGCTGCACCCGTACATGCAAGGTTTTAATACCCCGCAGTACCAGGAAACAATCCATGGGTCCGGGAACGGCACCGGCACTTTTCTGGATAAAATACAACTGATCACGTAACTCCTGATCGTTCAAAACAAGACAGCCCTGGATTACATCGCTGTGGCCTCCAAGATATTTAGTGGCACTGTGCATCACGATATCGGCCCCGAGATCAAGCGGATTCTGCAAGTAGGGACTCGCAAAAGTATTGTCTACACAAAGCACCAATTTATGCTCCTTACTGATGGCAGCAACGGCCGCAATATCAGTGATATTCATCAAAGGATTGGTGGGTGTTTCAGTCCATATCAGTTGTGTTTTTTCATTGATATGTGCCCTGATATTTTCGGGATCCTGCATGTTTACATAATGAAACCTGAGCCCGAACTTTTCGTATATTTTCGTAAACAACCGGTAAGTGCCCCCATACATATCATTGGCTGCAATAATTTCGTCACCGGGTTGCAGCAACTTCATAACGGCATCGGTAGCAGCCACACCACTACCAAAAACAAGACCGAATTTACCATTTTCGATGCCTGCCATCGCTTCTTCAAGGGCAAAGCGGGTAGGATTCTGACTACGGGCATATTCAAAACCCTTATTCACTCCGGGTGCTTCCTGAACGAAAGTACTCGTCTGATAAATCGGGGTCATAATGGCACCGGTAGATGGATCGGGATGGGCTCCTGAATGGATAAAACGGGTAGCTAATTTCATAAACGTATTTTATTTTATAATTTATTTTTTACATGTCTTCTATCAGTATCAGAAAGTAAGCTGCTCGTATAACTCAATGAAACTGTTTTTTATAAGCCAGCTTACCCCTTTTTTACTGCCGCCCGAAGGTCACTTTATTTTCCCGGTTAACCTTGTAAAGTTTAATTGCTTTTAAGCTATTTTGGTTAATAAAATGCAAACATCGGGCAATCAATATGCCTATCTTTGAAATAATGAGGTAACAAAAGTTTGCTCGACATAAAATCGTTTCAGCAAGGATATTCCTTTAATTTTCCTTTATTATTTCAAATATAGCGGTATCCGGCCAACAAAATAACCCCAAAACAGGATTGAAGTTTCCACTCCCTGAAAGCGGCAGTTGGTATTTTCAATTTACCTTTATCCGTCGGGTTTGGTTCCGCTACAAGTAAAACAACCCTCATAAATTTTCGACGACTATGTACCGTACTGAAATCCCCGGATATTTGAAAGCTGTTTTACCAACCGCGCTACCGGCATCTGATACCCTTGCCAACTGGATGGATGAAATTGGAGCTCAGTTTGGATATGAAGCCAATGAGTTATTGCTGGGTACTTCGCTTTGCAGCGATGATATTGTAGTCATTGAATTTCCGGAAGTGACCCGAGAAATGCCGGGACCTTTTCAATCAGGAGGACTCAACGGATTTCCTTTTGCAGGACTCACCGGTATAAAAGCTTTTGAATCGCATGTACCAAAAAAGGGCGCCTTGAAGCTGGTATTCGGCCCTCATCTCGGCTTTACAGAAGATGGCGTAACGGGGATGGTTTTAGGTACCGGATAAAAGGATACCTCTCCCTGTTGCGGAGCAGCAATGGCAGCACTGCAATTGCTAAAAGAAGGAACTTTACAGGCAGGTGAGCCAGATGAAATAGACTTTGAAGAAGATACCCTGAAACAAATCCTCTTCAGGCAGAAAGAGCGAATTTTACAGGCCGCCTCTCCTGAAGTAGAAGCAACCCGGGTAATATATGAGGCGATTGACGAGCGGATGGTTTTACTGCTTCAGAAATCCAATCCCCCGATACAACATATTTTTGAACTCGCTGTGATTTTTCTTCATTTGGATGCCGGCAATCCGCCCTTGGTTAGTAGTAAAATCGCAAAGGCATCTGGAATAGTGTAAAAGCTAGCTGGGATGAGATGCCTTTTCAACGCCTGAGTAAATGGGCAGCACACAGAATACGCCAATCGTAATTGCCCCCTGCATGCGCACCGGCATCGTTCACAGGATGGTTCCCATATCCAGGATCAAGAATGCCTTTTTGGATCAGTAAACTTCGTGCATCCATAAGCTGCTCGTGGATACGGGTATCCTTCATCCATTGCTTTTGGGGCGGTTCAAACCCAACTTTTCCTTTGCGCCAGGCTATTTCATTGGGTAATTGATTTTCCATGGCTTTGCGGAGAATCCATTTACCAAAACCCTGCCTGATTTTAAAATGAGCAGGAAGCGAAAAAACAAAAGCAACTAATTCATGATTCAGAAAAGGCAACCTGACTTCCCTGCTATGCGCCATACTGTTTCGATCTGCGCAACGCAAAAGAGCTTCCAATCCAAAATTGAAGGTATTGAAGTACAAAAGGTCTTCCAGTTGACGTACTTCGCACTTAAAAAAAGTGGCCGGATCGCGATGCTGCCGCATCCATTCCTTTTGCAAAGGAGCGGCTTCCAGTTCCCTGCGGGTCTTTTGCTGTAAAGCCTGTGCTGTTTGCCAGGGCAAAAAAGCAGCAAGGTAATTTTGCCAGCCCCATTGTTCGAGCATCCCATTCTCTTGCAAAAGGCTTTTTTCCACCTGCATGGTTTTATGGTTTTGTCTGAGCATTTGCTGCAGGTACCAATGGCTGTATTTCTTATATCCTGCCAGTATTTCATCGGCGCCCTGTCCATCGAGCAGCACCTGAATCTCCATTTCTTTAGCTGCCCTGTATACCTGAAACTGACTCAGCGCACTGCTGCTCTCCACCGGTTCATCTTGGTAAAAAAACATCTCTTCCAGATCTTCCGGCAAATTTTCTAAATCGGGTTTTACGGTATACCGGCGGATACCAAACTGATTGGCCACTTTTTCACTCCAGACTGATTCGTCCTGTGCAAAACCAGGGAAGATAGCGCTGAAACAAACATTGGCCCAGCCACCGGTTGGGGTATGTTGTTTTTTCAATGCATCAATGAGTGCTACAATACTACTACTGTCGATGCCTCCACTCAAGCTCGTGCCTACTGATACATCGCTCCGCAATTGTCGCCGAACAGATTGCAAGAGCATGTTGTAAAATTTTTCGGTGACCGCCTCCTCGTTTTGCCAATCAATCTTTTCAAGATGCCCGATACTTTTAAAGGGTTCATACCAGCGCTTCATGGTGAAACGTAGGGCTGTCGTATCAATATCGAGTAAATATCCAGGTGGAAGGGATAAAATTTCTTTATAAAAAGTATCTGTTTTCACTACCGGATTCTGCACATAACCAAGGCTCAGATAATTAAGCAGCATCGTAGGATTTGGGACAGCAGGAATACCCCCTGCGAGCAAAGATTTTATTTCGCTGGCAAAAAGCAATTGCTCCAGTTTACCGGCGAGGGCATATCGGGCAAAAAAATAAAGGGGCTTCTCTCCCATCCGGTCCCGGGCAATAAGGAGTTTTTTGTGACGGCCATCATAAAGCGCAAAAACAAACATGCCTTCCAATTGATGCAAAAATGCCATGCCCCAATAATCGTAGGCAGCGGCAATCACTTCGGTATCTCCAGTTGACTTGAAATGGTAACCCTGTGCCGAAAGGGTGGCCTTCAGTTCGGTATAATTGTATATTTCTCCATTGAATACGAGGGTATACTGCAGGTAATGCAGAGGTTGTACTGCCTGATCGCTTAGGTCGAGGATACGCAACCTGCGGTGCAGCAAATGCAGGGTTTCATCGGGAAGTACCCAACTACCCGCCTGATCGGGGCCTCTGTGAATAAGCGCATCCTGCATGGCTTCGGATTGCCCGGGCCGGATGATGGCCGGATGCGCCACTAATATCCCTGCTATTCCACACATAAGGTAAAGATAGGTTAGCGGGTGGAACTAAAACTTATGGGAACGGCTACTTGTACATCGGCCCATGCGATTACCAGACTATTTGAGGCATTAAAATAAATAGAAAGATATTCTACAGAATAGCCCTTTATACGGGTAACGGGGACTGTTATCCGCAGCACATCCATACTTTGTTTGTAGCTGAATCCACCCCAACTGTCGGTATCTTTATTCAGGATCAGGGTCCAGGTGCTGGCATTGGGGATACAAAAAAGAGTGTAACGTCCCATAGCTACTTTTTTACCTCCGAAAACAGCATTGGAAAAAAAAGATATCTCGGTCGATTCGTTGGCACCCATCCGCCACAGCGTATTATATTTAAGCTCTTTGCCAAAAAGTACCCGGCCATTTTTCTGCGGTCGACTATAGACTACCCTTGCAAGCGGTTGAGTAGTCTTTTTATCCTGAAATTTAAGGATCGGATAATTGTGTGGGGCATAACTCATATCCATCGGAGACTTGTCAGGCACCGGAATTTGAGCTTGAACAGAAGCAAAAAGGCAATAAAACACCAAAATCAATCCCAATTTTTTATCAATCATGATATTCATCATTTTGGGCAAAGGTAATTGCCCCGAACTTTGGAGGGTAAATTTAGTTGATGAAAACGAGGATTTTTACCGGCTGCCAAAGTCCTTAATAAGAAATAACACCGCCATAAGTTACATTTCTAATAATTAGATATAAGAGACAAGAACTCCTTATACGTTTTCCTTTTGAGTTTAAATAACACTAGATTCAATTAACCTGCGGGCGATTTCAAGGAAAAAGCTATAATGGAATCATTAGGAGATGACTTAAAAATTTAATAAAGAAAGAAATACCGTATGAAAACAAATAAAATATAGAGGATGCTACAAAACATTGATTATAAAACAGCAGAAGAAGCTATAAAGGTTATTGAAAGCGGGAACCGGGTTTTTTTACATGGCAGTGCCCAAACCCCCATTTATATGTTGCAGGAACTGGCACGGCAAAAAGACCGTTTGAAAGATGTAGAACTTGTATTTATTACCGTAATGGGGGATATTGTAGTGGACAAACCTGAATACGAAGGTCATTTCCGCATCAACTGTATGTTTGTAAGTGAATCGGTACGGCAGGCCGTAAATGAAGGTCGGGGTGATTTTATGCCAATATTTCTGAGCGACATTCCCGATCTTTTCAAAAGTAATATTTTACCGATTGATGTGGCCATTGTACAGGTATCACCACCCGACGCTCATGGTTACTGTAGTCTTGGGGTTTCGGTAGATATTGCCCGTAGTGCGGTGGACAAAGCTACCCATGTGATTGCACAGGTAAACCCTATGGTACCCCGTACACATGGAGATGGGCTGATGCACATGAGCAGGTTTAACAACCTCGTTTTTCATGAAGCCCCACTACCGCAGGTAGATTATGGTGCAAAAAGCGGTGCTGCCGAAAAAAGAATCGGGGAATTGATAGCCGGTATGATAGAGGATGGCAGTACGCTGCAAATGGGAATTGGTACCATTCCTGATGCGGTTTTAAAATGCCTTGGCAACCACAAAGATCTTGGTGTACACAGCGAAATGGTAAGCGATGGAATCATAGATCTGTTTGAAAAAGACGTGATTACCAACACAAAAAAAAGAATCCATCCGCATAAAATTGTAACGGGGTTTGCAGTGGGCACGCAGGCTCTTTATTCTTATGTACATGATAATCCTTCGTTTGCCTTTTTGGATATAGACTATGTGAATGACCCACATACCATCCGGCGCAATCCAAAAGTGATTGCCATAAACAGTGCCATTGAAGTGGATATAACAGGGCAGGTTTGTGCCGACAGCATCGGTACAAGACAGTTCAGTGGCATTGGCGGACAAATGGATTTTATGCGGGGTGCAGCCCTAAGCGAAGGCGGCAAACCCATTATTGCCATCACAAGCCGAACCAACCGGGGACTGCCCCGTATTGTACCTTTTTTACAACCTGGTGCAGGTGTGGTTACTACAAGGGGGCACGTGCATTATGTAGTAACGGAGTACGGCATTGCTTACCTCTATGGAAAAAACCTCCGTCAGCGTACCAGAGAACTTATCTCCATTGCACATCCTGATGATCGGGAGCTTTTAGAGAAAGCAGCCTGGGATCGGTACAAAAAGTTTTAAACCACACAACGCCCGATATAGCCAACACAACATTTTTCGCCTTGTTTACCCTTTCAAAAAAAAGTTTCAACCTTGATTTTTTGGCAGGTATCCCTGATTTCTAACAGGCCGGAAAAATTTTGCTGGCCTGTTAGAAATCAGGGATTAAACAAAACATGGTAGCTAAAATCGTAACCCTAAACAGATGTTGTGATAAACCTATTGATGCCTGTACAATTCGGTGGAATAATTTCTATTTTCTTGCTATGGCCATGGCTTGGTCACTACTATCTACTATCGGTATCTTCATGACTTGTTGCATAAAATCGGCAGATGCCTTTATCACGGAACCAACATCGCCGCTTTTTAGATGGCAACCAATTACATGATCTCCAGCATTGGGAATGGCCACTTCTTTCTTAAGACTCATTGGGGTAGAAATATTTTCGAACATTTTACGCATAGCCGATACTCTTACCACCGGGTCCTGATTGGCTTCATCTTTATAGTAATACATCAGCAAAAGCGGCTGGGTGACTCTTTGAAAAGTAGCTGCCTTCATACTCGTCTCGAGCATTTCCTGTAGCTCGACAGTGGCCTCCATCCGGTAAGGACTACTCCAGTAATTTTTATAAACCGGTCGGGTATCTTTCGCCACAATATAGTCACTACCAATGACCATCCGGGCAATTTGCAGCCCCCATGGATTATTGAGCAGCCAGGCACTGGGATCATTGATTTCAATATTGGGTGACATTAAAATTATAGAAGCTACTTCTTTAGGGTACGCGGCAGCCAGTTGAAGGGCTTGGGTTCCCCCCGTGGAAGTTCCCATCAAGATCACTTTTTTACCCAATTGTCTGCCAATATTTAGTGCTTGCTGCGCACTTTCCCAATAGTTTTCAGCGGTAATGCCCAAAAGAGGTTCGGTGGTATCGATACCATGCATAGAAAGCCGGCTGAGGTAGAGATTACACCCAAAGGTTCTGGCAATTGTGCGGTGAACCGGATCTCCTTCTTCCTGGCTGGCAGAAAATCCATGTAAATACACGATAGCATATTCAGTTTTTTCTTTTAGGGAATCATTTCGCCAGATGATCCGTGCCTCATTATTTGGCTTCAACTTTAGGCGGGCTTCCCCGGCAGCTATCCAGGCTTCAAGAGAATCGCTTTGTTCGGGTAGGGTATCCATTTCGAGAACGTATGTCGGCTTGTTGGGTTTTGGTCCCAACAGGTACACAATAGACAGGATAACAGCAACAATGCCGAGCAAGCGAATGATTTTGGTTGACCGCTTTATATTCATTTTTGTGATTTTAAATGTTTATCTGGCACCCATCTGCTTATGGAATGACAGTCCATTATACAGGGCAACGATAAAGCACCCATAGGTGAGAATTATTTTTGGCTGAATTGTATGCCGTAAAAGTATAGAATTTCAAATTCCAAACACTTATATATTGGCAATACTACTTCAAATTCCAATTTTCAAATCCCACACCTGTCCCGCCTAATGCAGGATTCCAAATGCTTGTCGATCGGCAATACTACTTCAATTTTCAAATAATTACAATCCAAACGCATATCAATTGGCAATGGGCAACTGAGCAAAATGGCAAAATGATCTGGCTGACCTTGCTATATTAAGTCGGGACAGCAGCCCATTGTTTCCCAATCATCCATGCTTTAAAGGTGCGGTTTAGAATAGCAAAGAGTTCAGCCCCTCGATTCCTATCCCTTTAATCCGGTAAATCATCCCTTTCGAAGGCTAAGCCCAGGAAGGATGGCCTCAACATGCAGAGGAGAATTATGGGGTGACTTTTTTTAAATTCAAAGCATTCCCTAATTTTATCTTTAAAAAATGCCTATATGAAACCATTTTCACTAGCCCTTTGCCTTTTTGCAACACAGATTTTGTTTTCACAAGACTTTATTTCAATCAGCAGTACCGGTATTGGAGAGATTAAAATCATGATGCCCCTTGAAAAAGTATCGCCTTTACTGGAATCAACAGAAGTGCTTAAACTTACCAAACCCAATAGCTTTGGAACAGACAGCATACAAGCACTTTATAAAGGTATAACCCTTAAAATAGGCTTACAGGCCATGCAAAATGAGGACGACCAATGGGAATGGAGGGTCAATTCTCTGAAATCGGACGACGCACGGCTAAAAACCAAAAGCGGCATTGTTGTTGGTTGGGATAAGTTTGAGGTGATTCGGAAACTGGACGGACTTCGATTGAACCTTATGCCCGACTGGGAATATGAAGATCAAAAAGATGCCAAACGCTACAGCCTTGTAATCATCAACGATTGGGACAATGGCACAGAATTAACTATGCGTTTTTTTGACAATAAATTGGTTTCCTTTCTCATTATATTTTCTGAAGGCTGTTAACTTATTGTTGCGAATTGCCTCAAAATCGTATATTATGTGGCTTAGATGGTATGAAACCGTTACTTTTGCAAACTTTTTGGTGGGTATTTAGGTTAATCAAAGACGATTATATCCCAATAAAAATTTAGAAAGCGCAAAAGAAGGGCATTCCGCTTCATAAAAATGGCTAATCATTCATAAAAAGGCCCTTTCGACTTCGACACATTATGGAAATAAGAAATATTGCGATCATCGCACACGTTGACCACGGTAAAACAACCCTCGTTGACAACATTATCCGCAGCACCAAGGTATTCCGCGACAATCAGGATACCGGAGAATTGATCATGGACAGCAATGACCTTGAAAAGGAACGGGGTATCACCATCTTCTCAAAAAACATGAGTGTGGTATACAACGATGTGAAAATCAATGTAATCGATACTCCGGGGCACGCCGACTTTGGCGGTGAAGTGGAGCGGGTACTCAAAATGGCAGATGGCGTTATCCTTTTGGTGGATGCCTTTGAAGGACCAATGCCTCAAACTCGTTTTGTACTGCAAAAAGCATTACAGCTCAACCTGCATCCTATCGTTATCATCAATAAGGTAGACAAACCAAATTGTCGCCCGGATGAAGTGCATGATGCTATTTTCGAATTATTCTTTAACCTTGATGCTACCGAAGAACAGTTGAATTTCCCGACCTATTATGGTAGCGGTAAAAATGGCTGGTTCAATGATAGCCTGACTCAAACTGAAGATATTATTCCTCTGATGGATGGTATTATTAAACATGTACCTCCTGCAAAAAACACTCCGGGACCATTACAAATGCAGATTACCTCTCTGGATTATTCCTCCTTTTTGGGAAGGATAGCGGTAGGTAAGATAGCAAGAGGAACCATCAAAGAAAGCCAGTCTATTGCTCTGATGCAAGCCGATGGAACTGTAAAAAAGCAGCGTGTAAAAGAGCTTTATATTTTTGAAGGCATGGGTAAAAGGAAAGTTACCGAAGTGGTAGCGGGAGATATATGTGCTGTTGTTGGTATTGAAGGTTTCAATATCGGAGATACCATCTGCGATCCTGAAACAATGGAAGCACTTCCTATTATTAGTGTGGATGAGCCAACCATGAGTATGATGTTCAGCATCAACAACTCCCCTTTCTTTGGTAAGGATGGTAAGTTTGTAACGAGCCGCCACCTGCGTGACCGCCTGATGAAGGAAACTGAAAAGAACCTTGCCCTAAAGGTAGAAGATACTGATAGTGCCGATTCATTCTTGGTATTTGGAAGAGGTATCCTGCATTTAGGTGTATTGATCGAAACCATGCGGCGCGAAGGATATGAACTTACAGTTGGTCAGCCACGGGTATTGGTGAAAGAAATAAATGGTCATAAAAACGAGCCTTTTGAAAACCTCGTAGTTGATGTACCAGAAGAATTTGCAAGCAAAGTTATTGACCTCGTTAGCCGTCGTAAGGGCGAAATGCTCGTGATGGAAACCAAGGGAGATATGCAGCACCTTGAATTTGATATTCCGAGCCGGGGATTGATTGGTCTGCGTACCAATATGCTTACCCAAACTGCCGGAGAAGCTGTAATGGCCCACCGCTTTACCGAATACAAGCCATGGAAAGGATTTATTCCTGGCCGTATTAACGGTGTATTGATGGCAAAGGATCCAGGAAGCACAACAGGCTACTCCCTTGATAAACTACAGGATCGCGGATTCTTCTTTGTAGACGCGGGTGAAGATGTATATTCCGGTATGGTAATTGGCGAAAATAATAAGCCAGGCGACTTGGTGGTAAACCCCAATGAAGGGAAAAAACTGACCAACCACCGGGCAAGCGGAAGTGATGCTGCTACAAGCATTACACCAAAAACCTTGCTGACGTTAGAAGAGTGTATGGAATACATTCAGCAGGATGAGTGCATTGAGGTAACGCCCAACTTCATCCGTATGCGTAAAGTGGTATTGGATGAAATTGAAAGGAACAGACTTTCGAAGCAAGCGAAGGCGCAGGATGCGTAAAAAATAAACTTCTGATTTGAAATGAGTCTGAAAATAACCAGAGGTTATTCATCAGTTTTAGTTCTCATTTTAAATCTTACTATTACTTGATTGGAAAAGATGGCTACATATTATTTACAAATGTGGCCATCTTTTCTTTTTGTTTAAGGTCAAATAAATCCAACGATTCTTCAGTAATGTCGATAGCTCTTACTTGAATCAGCTTATCCAATACCTTAAAATCAACCTCATTTTTTGATTCCGTTCCTGCCAACGCCGGGTATAATAACATACCCTGGTTCATTTCTCTTTTATATAAATACGATACCATCTGATACATATCGTGCTGATTTATACCCTTTTTCTCGTAAAGGTCAAATTTGTATTTGGTATCAATAATTAATTTACCAGGAATTAAAATATCATGTATCATTTTAAATACTCCGCTCCCTTTGGCATTTTCTGCCAGAAACATATCCTGAGCCTGCGTCCTTGGCTTCAAAGAGTCAAAATGCTCCACCAAAAATCCAGCAATATATTCTTCAAAAATTAATTCCATGGGAAGCAACAGGCAGAGATTTTGTTTTTCGGATTGGCTTGTATCGGTTTGCAGCATTTGCAAAAACCACCTGCAAAGCTGAAGCACCTGTTCCTTTTCAGGATACAAACGATTCAGTTTCACTTTATTGCAATCTGGTACTGTGCAATGGGTATCCGTTACTTCATCAAGTACAAAAATAACTTCCTTTAGCATCAAAGTATTCCGCGATTCGCGGGTGAAGCCTAGCAATAATTGAGAAGTATATTTTATAATCCTGTTGTACAAGTTATCATATATAAATGGCTCATACCTGCAATACAGACTATGATGTCTGCCCTTGGCAAGGTTTTCTGTGATATACGGTTGCATGGCTATCTGACCGCGCAAAAAGCCCATTTGCTCGGTTACTTCCTCATAGGCCTGATGCGGCATATTCCGCACCACATTTCCTGTGTAGTAACCAAAAAGAAATATAAAGGCCTCCAACCAATCATCCTGATGCGCCGTATCAGCAGGAATACTGGAAAAGGGAAATTGCAGCCGATGCGAATAACTAAGCCACTTTACAAGGTGCCCCAAAATGTTTAAAACACTAAAATCCTTATGTTCAGAAAATACCCTTGGATAAACATGAATCCTGCAATCGTTAAATTGAACAAACCCAGTGTAATTTTTGGCTCTTATCCGGCCATCCTCAATAACAAAAAACCGCTGCTTGGAGCTTCGCCGTTCGGCTTCATCATCATCTTCCTTCAATATTAGTGGACGTTCCTGCCATACCTGATCAAGGTATTGCAGGAAACCTTTTTTATCAAAACCATCGGGTAATGGTTTTGAATCATGTCCATCATAAAGGTGAATAGTATGCGTCATTACAATGCACGGGCTTTTGCCCCTATAAAAGGGTCTATATCAAAAACAATACCTGCCAATGGTGTGCCACTCAATAACCCATGAACCGAAGTATTTCGTTGATTGTAGAAATACTCATTCAGCAGGGGAATAATTTTCTGGTTAAACACTTCAACAACATCGCCAGTATTACCTGTTTTGCCAATCATGTAAGCATGGCCAATCATGAAATCAGCACCCTTTAATGCTTTAATCCGCTCATTCAGAGCAAGCAAATAAGCATTATAGGGATCATGCAACAAGCGGTTTACTACCTCTTCCCGGGGATACATATCTTCAAACACAAAACGGCGACGAAGTGCAATATCTATAAGCGCAATGGATTTATCTGCTGTATTCATCGTGCCAACAAGATACAGGTTGGGTGCAACGCCAAAATGTTCATCTTCGGGCAATCCCGGCAGCCTTAGCTTTAATTCGTTTTCGGCTCCAAGCCTTTTATCATCTTCAAGCAGGGTTATAAGCTCGCCAAAAACCCGGCTAATGTTGGCGCGGTTTATTTCATCAATAATCAGCACATAATGCTTTAAATCAATCTTTCCGGTTTCCCTTCGCATTGTTTTTGAAATATCTTTCAGTCTGTCAACTAAAGGTCTAAAATAAATGCCTAACCCCTGCAAATTATATTCACGTTTCCCTTCATATAAATCTTTAAGGGTGTTAATGCTAAGCGTATGTCCGGTACCCCCACTCTTTTTACGAAAACCAAGGTTCTTACCATTATTGTTGGAAGTAATATGGAAACTTACATTTCGTGCGATGGTTGATACATCAATTTCCTGATCTTCAACCAATGGCAACAGGAATACTTCCAGCACCTCTTCAAAAGTTGGCTCAACATAAGTTTGACCGCTTTTATGCTGATCCCAATTCTTTTTCGCCCGTTCATTTATACGGTAAAAAATACCCCGATGCTCTGTAAACCTTAATCCAATGGAAGCCCCATCTATATCAGGCCTTAGACCAGCAACAAAGTCTTCATAGCTATAATTTTGGTGAAAGGTTACAAACTCTACCTGATCCTGACTATTAAGATGATGGTTCACTAATGTTTTGGCTTCATTATATTTTAACGGATCACTATAACTTTCCCCAGTTATAATTTCGGCGGCTTTTACAATGGTATGATAAGTTTTTCCGGTGCCGGGTGGGCCGTACAGAATGGTATTCAAAGCTATTTTTGCCATCGGTATAATATTTTTTGGAATTTTAATTTCAGTGTCAACTTTATTTAGAAGGATTTGAAGTATATAATCAGGTACCTGACTTTTTACAGAGATTGCGCCATATGGTTCCCACAATTTAGAACCCGATGGATTTGGCAAATCATTGCTTTTAATATATTCTTTGTATAACCAAGCGACTTCGACATAATGTGAATAACCATCTTCCTCTTCAGCCACATCAAGGTAATGAATACCCTCATCATATCGGTAACCTGTCAAAGCAACACCAATTCCAAAGAGACCATGGTTAACATTATTAATTGCAATTAGATCGCCCGCAACAATTTCAGAAAATAATTTGTGAGAATCAATCGCTTCCTCTTGATTTTCATATTCTCGGGATTTGATTTCCATTTCAATTTCATTCCAGGAACGCTTGGCATGATCACCAATATCCCACCCTATGGCTGCAATATTTTTATCCCAAAAAGACTCCCAAGCAATATCCTTCTGTTTAGGAATATGAGTCGGAGAAATAAAATAAGTAACATGTTTCTCATTAAAAACCTCATTATCTAAAAATAGGAACCGGATGGTTTTATCTGTTTCATAATTTCGTTGAATACCGTACCTGCTCAAATACTTTTTAAAACGTTCCAGTAATTCAGCATGTGTCCTTTCTTTACCATAAAATTCTGCCAGCTTAACATTTGTTTCCCTTCCATCAGCACCCATGTCCCGGTTTAGGGGGTAAGAGATATCGGTATTGCCCACATACCCTACAAATTTGCTTGGAGCGAACATGATTTCACCAGCTACCTGTTCTGCAACATATACCCAACCCCTCCTCAGCAGAGAAGCAGCGAACTCCTTCTGCTGATTATTCCCCTTTTCAATGTAGGAATATACCGAATATACATTCTCAACTACCTGCGCTCTTTTACTTACTAAATCCATCTTTATCTATTTAAATAAAATTTACTTTTACCTTCTTTACGCCTTATTCAACCTTTAAAGTACCAGTTCCGCTAAACTCCAACACACTTCCTTACGATCACCCTCAGTTAGTCCAAAAAACACCAATACTAACTTACCGAGGATACTAAGGTCAGTTAAGGCAGATACAGACTTAAGCTTTTAACTATTTGTGGCTTTTTGCCGAAGAAAAAATACCACATTTCCTTTTTAACTGTTATCTATTATGCTTGTATACAATTTTTCGAAAGTGAAAATAATATTTTATGGGCAGAAAAAAGCATCCTACCGTATAATTATATTAATACCTATAAATTTAATAAAAATGTACTCCTTGTTTTTGAAAATTATAGATTTCCTTATAGGAAGCGATGGCACAACCAACCAGCATTACACCAAAAATCTTGCTGACGCTAGAAGAGTGTATGGAATACATTCAGCAAGATGAGTGCATTGAGGCTACACCTAATTTCATTCGTATGCGTAAAGTGGTATTGGATGAAATTGAACGGAACAGGCTATCGAAGCAAGCAAAGGCATTGGATGCTTAAAAAATAATCAAATCAGCCTTTTGAAAAACCGTTCTCTGAAAAGGGAGTGGTTTTTTAATTTTTACCCTTAAAATATCTAAATTGCGTCAGTGTACTGACGGAATTAATGCAAATTGCGTCAGTATACTGACGGAATTAATGCAAATTGCGTCAGTAATGGCAATAGTAAATCCTGTTAATCGGATAAAAGATGGAAGAAAAGCAATTTATAAGGGCATTTGAAAATACGATCTTGCAAGGCCTGCATAAACAAAAAGTGAGCCTGATAATAGGTGCACGAAGAACCGGAAAATCTGAACTACTCAAAAGCATAGAAAATAAAACGGATAAAAAAGTCTTACACCTGAATGGAGAAGATGCAGACACTTTATCTCTATTAGAAAAGAGCAGTATTGCCAATTATAAAAGATTACTCGAAGGGTATGAGCTATTGATAATAGATGAAGCACAATATGTACCCAACATCAGCCAAAAGGCTAAATTAATGATAGACAGTATTCAACCACTGCATATCATACTTACAGGTTCCTCCTCGTTTGACCTGATACAAAAGGGATCACCGCTTACCGGAAGAACCTTGACATATCAACTGTTTCCAATAGCACAATCAGAATTAAAGACCTTTGAAAACCTGGTTACCACAAAACAACTTTTAGAAGAAAAATTGATTTATGGTCTTTATCCGGAAGTATTGAATTTGCCAACATTGAATGAAAAAAAAAGCTATCTGAATGAGCTGGCCAATACCTATCTATTAAAAGACCTGTTGGCATTTGAAGATATTCGTCAGCCGCAAAAAATACAGGACTTGCTTAAATTGATCGCCTTTCAGGTAGGTAGCGAAGTAAATCTGGAAGAACTCGGGAGGCAATCAGGCATGAGTAAAAATACGGTGGAGCGGTATCTTGATCTGTTGTCCAAAACATATATCATTTATAAAAGAACCGGATTTAGCCGCAACCTGAGAAAAGAAATTACCAAGAACCAGAAATGGTATTTTTTTGACAATGGAATAAGGAATGCCATTATCCAGCAATTTCAACCGCTTGCCCTAAGACAGGATATTGGAGCACTTTGGGAAAACTACCTGCTTTCAGAAAGACAAAAACACCTTGCCTATACCGGGCAAACTGTAAATGCTTATTTCTGGCGCACCTACGACCAACAGGAAATTGATTTAATAGAAGAGGGAGATGGAAATCTTTCCGCATTTGAAATAAAATGGATGGCCGGAAAAACCAAAACCCCCACGGCTTTTTCGCAGGCTTATCCTTATGCTACTTATCGGGTTATAGAGCAAACAAACTATCTTGATTGGATTGGAGGCTAATGATTGAATTTTTCTTGAATAATTAACCATTCTTCAAGCAGGGACAGAACACATTATGGCCCTTTGGCAATATCATTCCCTGGTTCTGATTCATTGTATTGCTTATGATTTTCCCACAATCGTTAAAAAAAACCACCTTGATACTAACGTTTAAATAGCATAGGCGACATTAGGTTCACAATAAAAAGATCTTACCAATTTTTTATTTTTTTGAATTTCTGCCATAGTTGTTTGGACGTTATCTTTAAATG
>JBBQXO010000038.1:0-33572 GCA_038209595.1 Chitinophagales bacterium | reverse complement strand
ATAAAGTCAACTATATAACCATCTATTGGATGTTGTCTTCTGAATTTTAATTCAACTCCTAATTTATGATCTCTTATTTCTTCCCATAATATTTGTTCAGCTTGTGTATGGTTTTTCCTCAGATTTTTGGCTAAATCATATTGTACAGGGGAATCAACCGAATAACGAAAACCAAAATTATTTTCACTTTTGCCACTAGCCTGTAATGAATCACTTTGACCTTGGGCACCCTTCGCCCCCGGAGAAGGATCGGGGATGAGGGGCATTTGTACATGGCTCCACTCCTTAATATTCGCCAAAGGTCCCTCCCCCTCAGGTCCGGGGCTGTAACTTTCTACCTTAGGCAATTCCAGCGGCAATTCGGATTCATCAAGCGGGTAAGCAATTCCATTTTTCCAGATAATTGGGAAGGGCTCGCCCCAATAGCGTTGACGGCTAAAGGCGGCATCCCGCATTTTATAGTTCACTTTGCGTTTGCCCATACCCAATTCTTCCAGCTTGTTCAAAACCACATTGCTTGCATTACGCATCACCATACCATCCAGAAATCCACTGTTTTGTAAAATGGCATCTTTAGTGGCATTGGCTTCGCTGTTGTTGTAGGCTTCGCCAATGATATTAGTAATGTGGATATTAAAATGTTGGGCAAACTTATGGTCCCGCTCATCGCCACAGGGTACGGCCATGATGGCACCGGTACCATAGCCGGCCAATACATATTCGCTGATGTAAATCGGGATTTCTCTCCCATCAAAAGGATTGATGGCATAAGCACCGGTAAAAGCACCCGTAATTTTCTTTTCCGCCTGCCGTTCCCGTTCGCTGCGGCTGTTTACATATTCCAAATAGGCTGCTACTTCATTGGCTTGCGCCTCACTTGTAACATCATGTACCCAATCTAATTCGGGAGCAATTACCATAAAGTCAACACCAAAAATGGTATCGGGGCGCGTGGTGTACACCCGCATGTTTTTTACCTTGGCTGCTTCGCTTTTAAGGGCAAAATCTATTTCAGCACCATAGCTTTTTCCAATCCAGTTGCCCTGCATTTCCTTCATGGCATCACTGAAATCGATGGTTTCGAGCCCTTGCAGCAATCGATCGGCATATTCAGTTATCCGCAGGTACCATTGACGCAGCTTTTTGCGTACCACCGGATGGCCACCGCGTTCGCTTGCTCCATTAACCACTTCATCGTTGGCCAGGACAGTTCCCAGCGCTTCGCACCAGTTTACCTCGCCAAAGCCACAATAAGCAATACGGTATTCCATTAAAATGCTTTGTTGTGCTGCTTCGTCAAAGCCTTGCCAGTCGGTAGCTGTAAAAACAAACTGATCTGCTTTTTGAGAAACAAAACCTGCTACCTGAAATTTAGCATTGGGCATTTCATATCGGATGTTGCCTTCAGTTTCAAAGGAGGCATTGAGATCGCTAATAGGAGCTGCTTTTTGGCTTTCCCGGTTGTAAAAGCTCTTAAACAATTGCAGGAAGATCCATTGGGTATGTTTGTAATAACCTGGCTCGCTTGTGCGCACTTCGCGTTCCCAATCGTAGCAAAACCCAATTTTGTCGAGCTGACTGCGAAAAGTGGCAATATTTTTTTCGGTACTCACCTCCGGGTGAATTCCATGCTCAATAGCATATTGTTCTGCTGGCAGTCCAAAGGAATCGTAACCCATCGGGTGCAGCACATTAAATCCTTTTAATCTTTTGTACCGGCTGAAAATATCGCTGGCAATATAGCCCAAAGGATGCCCGACATGCAGACCCGCACCACTGGGATAGGGAAACATATCAAGTACATAATACTTGGGTTTTGTACTGAAATTGGAAACCTGATAGGCCTTGTTATCCTTCCATTGTTGCTGCCATTTCTTTTCTATCTCACCAAAATTGTATTCCATGGTATAATTTCACAAAGCTTTTATAAATATTTAAGGAAGGCAAAAACTTTCTATCTTCCTCATTATCAACTACTAAGGGAATTTAATTGCCCTGAGCGGTGGAATGGGATGATGAAATTGCCGGGTGCAAAAGTAATGGTTTGATGCGGATGCTTATTTTTGACCTTCAGCAATGCCTGACTCAGGCAAAAGATTCTTAAAAATATTTACATGTCGCAGACTGGTAAAATCAATTCCCGCAGAGGCCAAACATCCTATTTTATGTCCATTATTGGCGTTTCGCTAGTTTTGGTACTGCTTGGTTTTTTGGGTTGGATGGGTATCAACTACACCAAACTCGTTGATTATTTCCGCGAATCGGTACCGGTGCAGGTATTTATCCGGGAAACCACAAGTGATGCTGAAAAGGATTCTTTGATAGCGACCATTAAAACCTTGCCTTACATTAAAACCTATACTTATAAGGACAAGGAAACGGCACGTAAGGAATGGCAAAGTATGGGCAATGAGGATTTTATGACCTTTATTGATACCAATATCCTGCCAAGAAGTGTAGAGTTGAACCTGAAGAGTCAATACGTAGTGCCCGATACCCTTATCAAACTTGAAAGTATTCTTCGTGCAAATACGCATGTAACCGATGTAAAGTATCCTACAAATGTAGTGGGCAATATGACCATTCTGCGCAAAATTGGTTATGCCCTGTTGGGTATTGCCCTGTTGTTGGCTATTGTGGTCATTGTATTGATTGACAATACCATCAGGTTGGCTATGTATAGTAGCCGTTTTTTAATAAAAACCATGCAAATGGTAGGGGCAACCCGCTGGTTTATAGCAAAGCCTATGAATATCAGGGCCATCATAAATGGTACTATAGCGGCTGTTATTGCCATTGTTATCATTTGGTTTCTGCTGATTACTTTTCAGCAATGGGTTCCCGAACTGAAAGCATTGCATGACAATAAATTGTTTATTTTGCTTTGTTTGGTACTGTTGGTGCTTGGGGTGGCCATAAGTCTTATCAGTACCCACCGCAGCGTTATCAAGTATCTTAAAATGAAACTAGACGACCTGTATTAGGCATCTCATCGTTCAATTTGGGTAGTCCTGCTTTTTATCCTTTAATTTGCATCTCCTAAGATTTATAGTACCATGTCAACAAAAAAAGAAACCATACGTAAAACAACTTCCTCCAAATCTAAAATGCAGGTAGTGGACCATGCTCCTCTTTTTGGTAAAAGCAATTTACTGCTGATGTTGGCGGGTGCTTTTATCATTGGATTGGGTATGGTTTTGATGGCTGGTGGAAAGAACCCTGATCCCAATGTTTTTGATCCTAAAGAAGTCTACAGCACTACCCGCATTACTATTGCACCGGTACTTATAGTCATTGGCCTGGTAGTCGAAGTGTATGCTATTTTTAGAAAGTAACAGGTAAGATCCGGTACCTTTTTCATCAGCGGTTTCCGCATATTACGTCAAAGAATGACCATTTTTGAAGCTATTTTGCTGGCTGTTGTCGAAGGCCTTACAGAGTTTTTACCGGTATCGAGCACCGGGCATATGATTGTTATAAGTTCGCTGCTTGGGATCCATCAAGAAGATTTTACTAAATTATTTGAAGTAGCCATACAGTTTGGGACCATTTTGAGTGTGGTAGTCCTCTATTGGCGAAAGTTTTTCGATTTCAGCCGGCTGGATTTTTATTTGAAATTAATAGTAGCCGTAATACCGGCGTTGATTTTGGGTTTTCTGCTGAGTGATACCATTGATGCCTTGCTCGAAAGCCCGACTACCGTTGCAGTCATGCTTATTTTAGGTGGGATAGTCTTTCTTTTTATTGATAAGATTTTTATCGGGGGACATATTACAGAGGAGCCTCAAATCAAATATAAAAATGGATTTTGGGTAGGATTGTGGCAATGTGTTGCCATGATACCGGGGGTTAGCCGTAGTGCAGCCTCTATCATTGGCGGATTACAGCAGGGTTTTAACCGTAAGCTCGCAGCCGAGTTTTCTTTTTTCCTCGCTGTGCCAACCATGGCGGCGGCTACGGGTTACAAGCTATTGAAAGCCTGGCTGGAAACTCCCGAAATGCTCCAAAATACCGACAACCTGAAAGCACTCGCTATAGGGAATATCGTAGGTTTCCTTGTTGCGATTGTTGCTATTAAATTCTTTATTGGTTTTGTACAAAAATTCGGGTTCAAATATTTTGGATGGTACCGCATTATTGCCGGCATCACCATTCTTATTTTTCTTTATACCGGAATTATGCAGCGCTAGTCGGGAGAATACCGATATATTTATTGCGTTTTTAAAGCAATATTATGCAAGTGACTGCTCCTAAGAAGGTTGTGAATTCATGGGCCATGTACGATTGGGCCAACAGTGTTTATAATCTGGTGATTACCACTACTTTCTTTCCTATTTATTTTTTAGCTGTTACGCAAAAACCAGAATGGAACAATGGCGATTCTGTGCCCTTTCTGGGTATGACGTTTATCAATTCCTCTTTATATGATTATTGTATAGCCTTTGCCTATTTCTTGGTAGCACTCAGTTATCCTATCCTTACAAGTATTGCTGATACCCGGGGCAACAAGAAAAGCTTTCTAAAATTTTTCTGTTACATGGGGGCATTTGGTTGCAGCTCGTTGTATTTCTTTAAAAGTGATATGCTATGGCTGGGCATCTTCGGGCTGGTATTGGGAGCCATGGGTTACGCAGGAAGCCTGGTTTTTTACAACGCCTATCTGCCGGAGATTGCAGCTCCCGAAGACCGCGACCGGATCAGTGCAAAAGGATTTAGCCTCGGATATGTAGGTAGCGTTATTTTACAGTTGATCGGATTTGGATTAGTGTTAGCTATTCCCGAGCCTGGCGATGTAGCTCCTCGGATTACTTTTTTGCTGGTGGGTATCTGGTGGATTGGTTTTGCACAAATCACTTTCCGCGGTTTGCCCAAAGCACCACAAAAGGAATTTAAAAAAGGCAATATCTGGACCGATGGATTCAAGGAGATAAAAAAAGTTTATATCGAAGTCACCAAATTACCTGTGCTGAAGCGGTTTTTGAGAGCCTTCTTTTTTTACAGCATGGGGGTGCAAACCATTATGATTGCCGCCACCCAATTTGGTAGCAAAACCCTCGAACTGGAACCAAGCATGCTAATAGTTACCGTGGTGATTATTCAGGTGGTAGCCATTGCAGGAGCCATTGCCATGAGCCGTTTATCGGGAAAATTTGGTAATATTCCGGTATTGATGGGGGTCGTTCTTTTTTGGATAGTAGTTTGTTTTGCTGCTTATTTTACTGCCAAACACAAAGAGGCTGGTGGCAATGCCGAAATGCCGTTCTATTTTCTGGCAGCAGCCGTTGGTTTAGTAATGGGAGGTATCCAATCGTTAAGCCGGAGTACTTACAGCAAACTGATGCCCGAAACTAAGGACACGGCTTCCTATTTCAGCTATTATGATTTTACCGAAAAAATTGCCATTGTAATCGGTGTTTTTGTTTTTGGGGCGGTGCATGAGTACACGGTGGACCATGGGGGTATCAAAAATTCAATTCTCTCACTTGCAGTATTTTTCCTGATTGGACTGGTTTGGTTGTACTCTGCTTATGGCATACAGAAAAAGGAATTGGCCAAAGCAAATAGCTAAGATCTGCCAGTTTTTATGAGGCCTCGCTGCCCATTGCTTTTTATTTCGGTAAATTTGAAGTAAAGCATACAACTATGGAATTATTTACAATCAATACCGGATATTTTAAATTAGATGGGGGCGCTATGTTTGGGGTAGTGCCTAAAGTAATCTGGAACAAACTGGTACCCGCCAATGAAAATAACCTTTGCAACTGGGCCATGCGTTGTTTGCTGATAGCCGATGGAAACCGGTTGATATTGGTTGATAATGGAATGGGGGATAAGCAAAGCGAAAAGTTTATGGGGCATTATTACCTCAATGGCGACGATACCCTTGATAAAAGCCTTGCAGCGCAAGGTTTTCGCCGGGATGATATTACCGATGTGTTTTTAACGCATCTGCATTTTGACCATTGTGGGGGAAGTATTGTCAGGCAGGGAGATAAATTGGTTCCGGCTTTTGAGAATGCGGTTTACTGGAGTAATGAAAACCACTGGCAATGGGCTACGCAACCCAATAACAGGGAAAAATCCTCTTTTTTAAAGGAAAATATTCTACCCATACAAGAGAGCGGCCAACTAAAAATGATACCTGTTATCGAAAAGGGGACTGTTGCTTTTGATGGCATGCCGGATATATCTGTGCAATATGCCTTTGGTCATACCGATGCCATGATGTTGCCCCAAATAAACTACAAGGGAAAAACCATTGTATTTATGGCGGACCTTTTGCCTTCCCCGGCGCATATTCCATTGCCTTATGTGATGGCTTATGATATGTTTCCCTTAAAAACACTTACTGAAAAAGAATCTTTTCTTATAGAGGCTTTAGAAAAGGATTATCTCTTGTTTTTTGAACATGCGGCAGATACAGAAATGTGTAGCCTTATACAAACCGAAAAAGGCATAAGACCCGGTAACAGCGGGAAAATGGTAGATTTTATCTGATGCTGATGCGGGAGGTCAGTGGGTAACGCAGATTGCGGTACATCATCATATCTACTTTTACACTACCAACACTTATAGGGCTTTCTATCCGAATTGGCAAGCGGTTGGCATCATCAGATACCCATACCGTCATTTTTTCACCCCCCTCAAAAATACTTCCTTTCAGCAGCAGCGGTTTAAATTTGATGCAACGGAATTTACCATAGCGGGTTTTAATGGTTTCCTTACCAAGGTACCTTATATACATATTGTACACTTCGTTGTCCAAAAACAAATCGAAAGGAATCAAATCTCCTTTCTTGTATTTTTCAAAATTCAAATTTCTGGCCAGATACACCTCGCTCAAAACATCCTGAGCACAGGAGGGGATTTTAAAGACGCCCTTGTTAGAAGTGGCTGTACCTATTGAATGGTTAAAAGTTACTGTTTCATGTTTTTTATACCCCCCTTCTTCTACATTGCGAATAAATTTATAGGGTAAAAGGGTGCCGGTATCTAGATAGGATTCATAGCGGTCCCGAACTTTATATATCCAGTCATAACTTGACAAGGTATTTCCTGTGCCTACCACATGATAAACAGGCTTATTATTAAGATACGTTTGATCGACTGTAAAATTGACATTACCTGCATGAACCCAGATACCCGCCAGCGTATAAAATACATAATAGGTGATGGATTCTCCGTCTTTGAAGGTTTTATTGCTGTAGCCACAAGAACCCTCGGGACCCGGCTGAAAAGAGAAAAAGAATACACTGATAAGAATCAGCAGGGACGATTTAAACATGTGTGTGCGCTTATTTCCTAAATAATTTTATGCTAAGCAACAGGAAACTGCCTACAATTGCTGGAAAAATAATGTTAATAAACCATATAACCGCTGTAGCCACCAATATTTCGAGTGAATCTGTGCTGAAAAGGCCAAAAACAAAAAGACTTACTTTCCCACGAATACCCAGTTCAGCGAGTGCAATGGTGGGAAGCATGGCTAAAATAAGAAACATTACGGCTGTAGAAGCCACAATTTTTTCAAACGGTATCCCAATCTCGAAAAACTGAAAGATCAAAAGGTATTGCAGGATAAAAACCCCATATCGTAATAGGGAAAGCCCAATCAGTTTAAGCAACTCCTTATAGTGAATTTCCCCTATCAGGTGCACATAAATAGCGTATTTGGCAAAAGGGGGAAACTTTTCGATCTTACGGATCAACCAGCCAATATTGAAATAGATGAGTAGTGATACCAAAATTGAACCAGCTGCTATATAAAGAATCACCTGTACCAGCAATCCTGTCCAACCAGCTGTTTCAAACTGTAATTGAGGCGCCCAATTTTTTAAAAAAAGCATTCCAACCACTCCTGCTGCCAGAGTAATAACCAACTGGCTGATGCTGCTTAAAAATGTAAGCGTAGCTGCCCTTATCCGGCTGCCGTCTGGCAAGTAGAGTACCCTTCCAAGGAATTCCCCCATCCGGTTGGGCGTAAGCATGGTAAAACTTACCCCGGCCATTACCGATTTTACCGCCCCCCAAAAGCTCATGATTTGCAGATGTGAGGTCAGGATTTGCCATTTTTTAGATTCAATCCCCCAATTGATAATCATTAGCAGGATTGCTGCAAAACCATATTGAAAGGTTTGAATACCCATCCGCTCCCTTATATGTATCCAGTGCTCGCCCAATTCAGGCTGATCAGTAACCTGTTTGTAAATGGAAAAGGAGATACCCAAAAATAATATGGGTCCTATAAAGTAGTTGAGAAAAAATTTAATTTTTGCGGATAGTGGCAATTATTTTTAATTTAAGCTGTGCAAAATAAAGGATTATCAAGGGTATATGAGGCTTTGCTTTTTTATTTTAGTAGGGTAGCCATAAGGTTGCTATGTCTTCTTTTTGCTACCGGATACCAGTTAATACTCTCCACACAGTTCTTGGAAAATGCAAGGATATGGCAGTATTCCTGACAATCAAGGGTTTTCATCCTCCAAGTATTCTCTCTGATTTGCCATCCTTTTCTCATCTTCGTGGTATGGCAGTGGGCAACAAAACAATCATTTTGGGAGTAGATCCTGGTACAGTAGTCATGGGATTTGCCGTTTTGCATTGTGAAGACAAGAAACTTCAGGTTGCTCATATAGGTGCCTTACGAATGAGCTGGACCCATGATGTTTTTGAACGGCTTGAACGGATATATAAAACCATTGATGAGCTTATTACAGAATACAATCCGAACCATTTTGCCGTAGAAGCCCCTTTTTTTGGTAAAAATGTGCAGAGTATGCTAAAGCTTGGCCGGGCACAAGGGGTTGCTATTGCCTGTGCTATTAAGCATGGCCTGCCGGTAACGGAATATTCTCCCAAAAAGGTAAAACAAGCCATTACGGGCAATGGTAATGCAGATAAAGAGCAGGTGTGGGGTATGTTGCAAAAACTAACCGGTCTTACCGAAAAGCCCAAAGGTTATGATGCTTCGGATGCACTTGGGGTGGCCGTTTGCCATTATTACGAGTCTCTTTCGCCTATAGCAAAAATAATGGGAAGTGGAAAAGCAAAAGACTGGGAAAATTTTATCCGCAAAAATCCAGGTAGGGTCCAATAATATTTTCGAAGGGGCAAAACATAAAAAGCAACCCCGTAGGATTGCTTTTTATGGAGGCGTTCGTGCCTGTATTAACCGGCAATCGTAATGCCTTGTACTTTTATTTCCATTTGTCCCGGGATCAGTTCCTTGACAGCTTTTACAATACCGGCGGCATCGTAACCACATTCAGCATGTAATTCTTTCAAGGTGCCATGTTCTACCAATCTATCCGGAATACCTAATATTTTAACTTCTGCCCGGTAGTTGTTGGCAGCCATAAATTCGAGAACAGCAGCGCCTGCTCCTCCAATTACCGTTCCATCTTCCACGGTTACAATCTTGCTGTACTGAGAAAACACTTCATGCAGCATTTCTTTATCGAGCGGCTTTACAAAGCGCAAATCGTAATGGCCGGGATAGATTCCCTGAAGATTTAGTTCGCCGATGGCTTTTTTAGCAAAATTACCCGGATGACCAAAACTTAGAATGGCCACCTCTTTGCCTTCCCGCAACTTCCGGCCTTTGCCTATTTCAATTGCTTCAAAAGGGGTTCGCCATTCGGGCATTACGCCTTCTCCACGAGGATAACGGATCACGAAAGGAAACGTATTGCTGTCGAGTTGTGCTGTGTACATAAGATTGCGCAGCTCCTTTTCATTCATAGGGGCGCTAATGATCATATTGGGAATACAACGGAAAAATGGTATGTCATATGCGCCATGGTGGGTTGGGCCATCTTCCCCCACAAGTCCTGCACGGTCGAGACAGAAAACAACCGGAAGCTTCTGAATGGCCACATCATGTACAGCCTGATCGAAACTCCGCTGCATAAAAGTGCTGTAGATATTGCAAAATACCCGCATGCCCTGAGTAGCAAGACCCGCACTCAGGGTAACAGCATGTTGTTCGCAAATCCCTACATCAATGGCCCGATCCGGCATTTCGTCCATCATATATTTCAGGCTGCTACCGCTTGGCATGGCCGGAGTGATGCCAAAAATATTTTTGTTTTGTTTGGCAAGTTCTATAATAGTGTGGCCAAAAACATCCTGATATTTGGGTGGTTGTGGACTGGTGATCGTCTTTTTTACTATTTCACCGGTTACCTTATCAAAAAGACCTGGCGCATGCCATTTGGTTTGATCCTTTTCTGCAAGACTATACCCTTTACCCTTAACAGTTACAATATGTAGGATTTTGGGTCCGGGGATTTTCTTCAGGTCCTCAAGAGTATCAACGAGTTTGGCAATATTATGTCCGTCAATAGGCCCGAAATAGCGGAGCTTAAGCGCTTCAAAGAGGTTGGCACTGCTGCTTACCATGCCTTTCAGGCTTTCGGCAAGTTTATGTGCCATGGAGCGGGTAAAAGATTTACCTATGGGCAATTTGCCCATAGCACTCCATAGATCGTCCTTTAGCTTATTATAGGTAGGGCTGATGGTAATATCTGTCAGGTATTCTTTAAGAGCACCTACATTGGGGTCAATGCTCATGCAGTTATCATTCAAAATGATCAGCATATCCGCGTCGCTCACCCCGGCATGGTTCATGGCTTCGAAAGCCATACCTGCTGTCATGGCACCATCACCAATAATTGCTACGCTTTTGCGATCCTCTTTTTTGTATTTCGCGGCAATGGCCATTCCCAGTGCTGCTCCAATGCTTGTGCTGCTATGCCCTACACCAAAAGTATCGTATTCACTTTCGCTTCTTTTTGGAAAGCCACTCAACCCCATGTATTTGCGGTTGCTGGAAAAATGATCTCTTCTGCCGGTTAAGATTTTATGTCCATAAGCCTGATGTCCTACATCCCACACCAATTGATCGTAAGGCGTGTTATATACATAATGAAGCGCCACTGATAACTCTACCACCCCAAGACTTGCGGCGAAGTGTCCCCCATGAACACTCACAACATCAATAATATATTGACGCAGTTCATCGCAGACCTGATGCAATTGCTCACGGCTTAACCGCTTCAGATCGTCGGGGCTATCAATCATTTTTAATAATGGACCTGGTAAAATCTCCATGCAGAACTTGATTTGTTACGTCAAAAATACTATTTACTGTGTAATCAGCATTTTATTAAAACCGTATGGAAGGTTTTTTGTTTGCTTCATGTTGGTAAATAGGTTGTTATGTTGAAATAAAAGGCGTTTTATTGTAAAAAAAGGCCTTGTTCTGCCAGAAAGTTATCATTATTTGAAGATAGCTTTTTTCGCTTCGGTTTTTTTGTGCATTTTTGTCTCAATTCAGTGCATGAAACACCGACTGTACGACATAATTAATAATAAGAAAAAGGCCGGTAAAAAAAGTTTTGCGGTACTGATTGACCCTGATAAGGTTGATGCCCCGCAACTCGATAAATTGGTAAAACTTGGCGAAGAGGCCAGGGTAGACTACTTCTTTTTAGGTGGAAGCTTGGTTATCAGCAGCCATTTGGACGAATGTGTCAGGCATATAAAAGCCCAAACCCAGATTCCCGTCATCCTTTTTCCTGGCAGCCCGAGCCAGCTCAGCAAATATGCTGATGCTTTGCTGTACCTGAGCCTCATCAGTGGCCGTAACCCCGAATTACTCATCGGGCAGCATGTAATCAGTGCCCCTGCCGTAAAACAAAGCGGTATTGAAATTATGCCCACCGGTTATATGGTAATTGATGGTGGGGCTCCAACCACTGTATCCTACATCTCGAATGCTGCCCCAATTCCTGCAGATAAAAATGAAATAGCCATGTGTACGGCTATGGCCGGCGAAATGCTTGGCATGAAGTTGATATATATGGATGCAGGTAGTGGCGCCCGAAACCCCATTACCGAGGCGATGATTGAAAAAGTATCGAGTGTAATAGAGGCCCCACTAATTATTGGAGGCGGAATTACCAATCCTGAAAAAGCTTATCTTAACTGTAAAGCCGGAGCCGATGTGATTGTAGTAGGCAATGCCATTGAAAAGGATCCCTCGCTGATTAAAGAAATTGCTTCCGCCATTCATGACCCTTATATCAAGGAGTCTATTGAAACGAAAATGAGTTTACCATAAGGTTATAAATGGACCAATTTTTTTTTTTAGTAGGGATCAGGATAATCTGCTGTTTCTTAAAAAACAGCCTGCTTGGATTCAAGCAGGCTGTTTTTCGTTTGGCCTGTCGCTTACATATTATTCATTATACGGATAAGGAAATTATCCCTAATTGGGACACTTTTCCATCTATTTTTTTCATTTTGGGAAAAAAGAGCCTATACTTTGATATTTAATACCCATTGAGTAACGATTTCTTATATTGGCATGATAGTTGTTGATTTATATGCAAATAACTTTTGAATGAAAAATATAACTATCTCCATCATCAGCCTCACTATGATGATTTTTGCATCCTGTAAAAAAAATGTTACGGAAACGCTCAATCCGGTACCGGGTGAAACTGTACAAAGTTTGACCGATCTGTTTGTACCTGCCGGATTCAATTGGAGTACTCAGAAAGAAATCAAATTGCAGATAAAATCACCGCTGTCAAATGGCGCTGGGGGTAACTATGATATCAAGGTATATGATGGCAACCCTTTTGCAGGCGGTCAGTTACTAACTCAGGGAGCCGCAAGCGGAATCAGGTTTTTTGATACCAAAGTAGCGGTTGGCACTCAGGTAAATGAATTATATTTTTTGGCTACTTCAGAAGGCAGAAGTACCTCTATTTATAAAGCTTCTACTAGTCCTCAAATGAATGTTGACTTAAGCAGTTTGCAAACGCAGTCTGCTGGTGACATCCGCTTAAACGAAACGACACCTGCTTCACCGGTATGTACTACCGGTTGTACCACACAGGTAAGCCTGACCAACAATCAATCGGTTACCATCAGCAATGGTGCTACCCTTTGTGTTTCAGGATCTTCCCTTACATTCAACGTTACCTTTGGTACCGGTGGTGGTAAATTAAGGATTTGCGGCACCGGAGTGAAGGTTCAGAATTTAAATAACAATGCCGGTCAAAGTGATATCGCTATTGAGATCACTTCTGGCAGCAACGTTACTTTTGCCAATCTCAATTTTAACAACGGAAATAATATCCTGACCAACTGGGGTACAACCACCATTGAGAACAATCTGGCAATGGCCGGTGCTTTTATCAACTATGGTACCCTGAATGTTAATCAGGATTACAATATCAACAGCGAACCTACAGGAAACCTGCACACCAATTATGGAATTGTTCGGGTGGGTAAAACTTTAAATATCAATTCTAAATCAACCTATGATAACCGTGGTAAAACGTATATTGAAGTAGACCTTGCTGTAAATGGACAAGGTCAACTGATCAATAAGTGTCTTATTGTGGCAAAGGGTGTATTTAGTAATAACAGTCTGGTAGACAATTATGGTTTAATAAAAGTTGGAGAAAGATCACAACTGAACGGCAACACGGATTACAATCAGTATCCTGGCGCTATGCTACTTACCAAGGACTTTATGGTAAACAGCCGTGTTCGTGGACTAACAGGAAGCAGCCTTATAAAAGTAACCGATAAAACAACAATCAACGGTGGTGGTTCTGTAGAAGGGTTCATTCAATTGTGCGATATCAATGGAATTGAAACCCAAAATGGTAACATCAGCAACGGAGCAACCATTGCCTGTGATTTGTATGTAGAGAAAACAGATTGTAATCCTGAAGGAAACGGTGTGGCTCAATGTCCCGATGCGGATAATGATGGAGTTTGTGATGCAGATGATTGCTATCCCAATGATCCTGCCAAGGCTTATTGCAATACGGTTCCAACAGGTACCATTGCCTTTGAAGACAACTGGCCTTTTACAGGTGACTATGATATGAACGACGTGGTAATGCAATATACCTACAAGGTTATTACCAATGCCTCTAATAAAGTGGTTCGTGTGGAAGGTGACTATCAGCTTCGTGCCACTGGTGGTGGATTCAAGAATGCTTTTGCCGTTCAGTTCCCTGTAGAAGCAAGTAAGGTAACCGGTGTAACCGGAGCTACCCTGGAAGCTGGACAGACCAAAGCTGTTATCGTATTATTCGAAAATATGCGTGCGGAAACGACCCAGTGGAATACCTTTAGAGGACAAGCAGTTATTCCTGCCAAAACTTATAATATTAGTTTCAATATTGCCAACGGTCCTGCTCTTTCAGAATTCGGTTTGGGTGTTTACAATCCTTTCCTTTGGAACAACAGCAAGCCTAATGGACGTGGGTATGAGACCCATTTGCCAGGCACACAACCTACTGAAAAAGCCAATCCTGCTTTCTTCGGTACCAATAATGATGGTACTGTACCGGGTACAGCCAATACTTACATCACCAAGAATGGTAAATACCCATGGGCACTGCATATTCCTGCCCGTTTTGATTATCCTGTTGAAAAGGTTGACATTACACAGGCGCACCTGAAGTTTGCCAGCTGGGTTACCTCAGGTGGAACTACGTTTGCCGATTGGTTTATGGATAAGCCAGGTTACCGAAATCCTACGAAATTGTTTGTCTGGTAAATAACCTGAAAGTGCAAAAAAAAGTATAAAAAAAGCGTGGACATTTAAGCCACGCTTTTTTTGTGCTTGATTGAATTTATTTTACCAGCTATTACACCTTTATAGTTATACCAAAACTGAATGATGGCTGATAATCAGGCACGTTGGCTGCTTTTGCTTAAATCTTATTCCTCCGTTTTACGAAGCTCGCATTTATCCGGCTTTGCTTTTTGTAAAAAGTTGTCCGCAGTTCTTTTTGTAATTTCATTCAAAAGGATTCGAACATTTACAAGATTGGATTTTACCTGGCATTGAACGTAGTATATCTCTCCAGCTTTCAGGTCAAAATCAATACCTGTTTGGGGCTTTCCAATACCAATGCCTCCTCTTTTTGCTTTAAAATTAACTTTACCGGGCTTGGCTTGAAACAAAACGTAACGGTTATTGCTGATTCTGCAAAATTCTTCGTTTTCAGCCATCAGTACCCAATTGTCAAGAGCACTCATTATTTCAGGAGGTCTGATAAACACTACGAGTGCTTTGTCTTGTTCAGGTTTCAGTTCAGGCACTTCACTTTCCTGTGCAAAACAGGAAGCACTTAACAATAAGGTAGCAGCAAGAAAAAAATTTAATTTCATAGTTTATATTTTTGTCAAATGTCCATCAACCTCATGAATGTTAAATCAATTTTAACGTCTTGTATATTTTAAAAATAAACATTACCGATTATCAAGGCTTAAACGAGTTTTGAGGTATCAATTAAATAAAATTTTTGAAGTCCTTATAGAATAAAATGGTTTTCTTTGCCTGAAAATAAATGCCTTGGGCATTTATTTCTTTATTATAAGAGAAGAAATGCACAAAGTAATACCTATATCGTATTTTCCTTCCATAATACTCAAGAGCAGTAACAAAGATGGCTATTTTACGATTCCTTGCAGACCGGGCTTCCTTGTACGCCCTTACCCGGTTCCGGTGCGACGATAAGGTCAAAGGCCTTCTATTAACTTGCAGGTGCCATCAAATATTGACAGGCGTTCAAACGGCAAGCTACAGTATCAACCAATTCCGAATAATTTATTTTAAGGGTCATGGACCATTCCAAATTTCTTGTTTCAGTTGCTGATTCAACCCATGTTGACTTTGCCGATGCCATTTGTGCCGAATACGAATCGAGTGCTATGGCAAGGGGTACCGGTATTGCCAAGCGCTCTCCGGAGTACGTAAAACAGAAAATGCTTGAGGGCAAAGGGGTGATTGCCTTCGAAAAGGGATCTGGTGAATGGGCAGGTTTTTGTTATATTGAAACATGGAGTCATGGTGAATACGTAGCCAATTCAGGATTGATTGTTTCACCTGCTTTCCGCAAGGGTGGATTGGCTAAGGCTATTAAGGAAAAGATTTTTAAACTTAGCCGGCAATTGTATCCGGCATCAAAAATTTTTGGATTAACAACCGGGCTTGCTGTGATGAAAATTAATAGTGACCTCGGTTATGAACCAGTAACTTACAGCGAATTGACGCAGGACGAAGCCTTTTGGGCTGGCTGCAAAAGTTGTGTAAACTTCGATATCCTCACCACCAAGGAGCGGAAAAACTGTATTTGTACCGCTATGTTGTACGATCCCAAGGATCATTACAAACCCGAAGAAACGGCGGCGGCTTTTAAGGAAAAATCCAAAATTTATGAGCGTTGGATGCGGATAAAGAAAAAATGGGCCGAACGTATTCGCTTTGACAAAAAGAAAACAACAGGTGGTATTTCTTCTAAAATTATGCGGCATTTCAAATCCGTTTTATAACACCAAATACTCATAGAGCATAGTATGAAAAAAGTTGTTTTAGGATTTAGCGGTGGACTCGATACGACCTTTTGTGTAAAGTACCTGACCGAAGAAAAAGGCTACGAAGTGCATTCTGTGATTGTAAATACAGGAGGATTTACCAAGGAAGAACTGGAGCAGATTGAAAAACATGCCTTCACCCTTGGGGTAAAATCACACAAGGCAGTTAATGCCATTGAAGGTTATTATAATCGCATCATTAAGTACCTCGTCATGGGGAATGTGCTGAAAAATAATACCTATCCGCTCAGCGTAAGTGCGGAAAGACTGGTGCAGGCGCTTCATATTGCGGATCACGTTCAGGCTCTGAAGGCCGATGCGGTGGCCCATGGCAGTACCGGTGCCGGCAACGATCAGGTACGATTTGATATGGTTTTTCACCATAAAATACCCGGGGTAGAAATTATTACGCCCATCAGAGATATGCAATTAAGCCGCGAAGCTGAAATTGATTACCTGAGGGAAAAGGGTGTTGACATGAATTTTGAAAAAGCGGCTTACAGCATCAATAAAGGGCTTTGGGGTACAAGTGTAGGCGGCCGCGAAACACTTTCAAGCAAAGGCATGTTGCCCGAGGAAGCCTGGCCCACCCCGCTTAGCAAAACGGATACCGAAGAGGTGCAACTGGGTTTTATTATCGGAGAGCTCCGTTCCATAAACGGCCACAATTTTGAAAGTCCGGTACAGGCGATCCAATTTTTGCAGACTCTTGCAGGACCTTATGGTATTGGAAGGGATATCCATGTGGGCGATACCATCATCGGCATTAAAGGACGGGTAGGTTTTGAAGCGGCCGCCCCGATGATTATCATAAAGGCACATCATTTGCTGGAAAAACATGTGCTTACCAAATGGCAACTCAACTGGAAAGATCAGCTTGCCGCTTTTTATGGCAACTGGCTGCATGAAGGACAGCTACTCGATCCGGTAATGCGGGATATAGAAGCTTTTTTCGAAAGTACCCAGCAAAATGTAACCGGTACTGTTACCGTTCAACTACACCCTTACCGGTTTAGCATGGTGGGTATTGAAAGCCCTTTTGATTTGATGAGCAGTAAATATGGCAAGTACGGCGAAATGAATGCAGGGTTTACCGGCGAAGATGTTCGTGGATTTTCCCGGATTTTCGGTAATCAAACGGCCATTCATCAGGCGGTGCAAAACGATGTAAATGGATAAAACAAAAATTGGTATCATCGGGGCGGCAGGCTATACGGGTGGAGAACTGATCCGTTTACTGTTGCATCATTCTGAGGTAGATCTTGTTTTTGCCCAAAGCCAGAGCAATGCCGATAAAAATGTATCCCGGGTACACGCCGACCTTTCAGGAGAAACCGATTTGATATTTTCCGCTGATTATCATTTTGATATTGATGTTCTGTTTTTCTGTAGCGGACATGGAGAGGCAATTAAGTTTTTACAAAAAAATATTATCCCAGAAAAGGTCCGGCTAATTGATCTCGGAAATGATTTCCGGTTGGAGGCTGATGCTGTGCAAGGCAACCGCACTTTTCAGTATGGCTTACCTGAAAATAGCCGGGTATCTATCACACAGTCAAATAATATTGCCAACCCGGGTTGTTTTGCAACGGCTATACAATTGGGTTTACTGCCAATGGCAAGCGAGGGTTTACTGCAACAGGTACATACCACTGGCATTACCGGCAGCACCGGTGCAGGTCAATCGCTTTCATCTACTTCTCATTTCAGTTGGAGGGCTAATAACATACAAGCGTATAAAACGCTTACCCATCAGCACAATGCAGAGATTGTAGAGAATATAAAAAGAACCCTCCCCAAAAAACAGGAATCGTCAAACTTTCAGCTACATTTTGTACCGTGGAGAGGCGATTTTACAAGAGGCATTTTTATCTCTTCAATGATTCATACAGATATATCGCTTGAGGCCGCAAATGATTTATACCGTACTTATTATAAGTCGGCTGTTTTTACCCATGTACAAGGCGAACCGCTTTTTTTAAAACAGGTGGTTAATACCAATAAATGCCTCATTCAACTGGAAAAGCAGGGAGATATGCTGGTGGTGCACAGTGCTATCGATAACTTATTGAAAGGGGCTGCAGGACAGGCCGTTCAGAATATGAATTTAATGTTAGGATTTCCAGAAAACACCGGTCTTCAGTTGAAGGCTTCTTATTTTTAAAAAGGAAAAAACCGGCGGTTATGCTGCCCGGACATTTAAAAAGCTCGTTATGAATTTATTCGATGTGTACCCGATCAATGATATTACCATTGCAAGGGCAAGTGGATCTTATCTTTGGGATGAAGATGGCGTTCAGTATCTTGATATGTATGGAGGACATGCGGTGATCAGTATCGGGCATACGCATCCGCTTTGGGTATTACGTATTGAAGAGCAGATGAGAAAGATTGCTTTTTATTCCAATTCAATCCGCATTCCCCTGCAACAGCAATTGGCTGATAAACTTGGCAAGGTGAGCGGTAAAAAGGACTTCCAGTTATTCCTATGCAACAGTGGTGCAGAGGCAAATGAGAATGCCATGAAGCTTGCTTCTTTTCATACCGGTCGTAAAAAAATAATTTCCTTTACCAAAGCTTTTCATGGTCGTACCTCACTGGCAGTAGCAGCTACCGATAATCCAAATATTATTGCTCCGGTTAACCAAACAGACAATGTAATTTTTCTTCCTTTTAATGATGAAGAGGCACTAAAGGCCTGTTTTGCAAAAAACGGAGATCAGATTGCTGCAGTTATTGTGGAAGGCATACAGGGTGTTGGTGGTATTTACGAAGCAAGTACAAATTTTCTCTTGCTTATCCGTCAGCTTTGCGATACCAATGGCTCTGTATATATAGCCGATAGTGTACAATGTGGCTACGGCCGGACAGGGCAGTTTTTTGCCCATGATATAGCCGGTGTAAATGCAGATATTTACAGCATGGCAAAAGGTATGGGCAATGGCTTTCCGGTAGGGGGCATTTTAATTGCTCCTTATATCAAGGCAAAACACGGAATGCTTGGTACCACTTTTGGGGGCAATCATCTTGCTTGTGCCGCGGCATTAGCTGTGTTGGAAGTAATGGATTCGGAAGGTTTAATGGAAAAGGCAAGACAGCGGGGCATGTACCTCAAAAACAAATTAGCGAAGCTGAATGGGGTGGAAAAAATTCGGGGTCGCGGTCTTATGATTGGTTTCGAAGTGAGTGAAGCGCATAAAGATCTCCGGAATATTTTGTTGAAGGATTTCAATATTTTTACCGGGGAAGCCAAACCCAATATTATCCGTTTGCTCCCGGCAATGACCATTCAGCGCAAACAAATGGATGAATTTTTGGAAGCTGTTGCCGAAGTTCTTGATGCTGTTGTAGCAGAATAAACGCGATTAAATTATGTTTAGAAATTTCCTGTCGGTAAAAGATGTAACCAATATGGACCTGCTGCTTCAGCATGCCATGATGTACAAAGAAAACCGGCATAAAAGAGCCAGCCTTGGTGCCGGGAAAAAAATGGGGTTACTGTTTTTTAATCCCAGTATGCGCACCCGGCTGAGCATGCAGATTGCAGCATCCAACCTTGGTATGGAATCAATTGTTTATAATATTGACAAGGAAGGCTGGAAGATGGAGTTTGCAGAAGGCGCTGTAATGAATGGCGATGCGGTAGAACACATCAAAGATGCTGCCCCGGTGCTCGGTCAGTATTTTGATATCTTGGGCATCCGTACTTTTCCTGGTTTAACGGACCGCGAAGCCGACTATCAGGAAACCTTGCTGCATTATTTCAGAACCTATACGGGTATCCCTGTTGTAAGTCTGGAAAGTGCTACCGTACACCCCCTGCAATCGCTGGCCGATATGCTTACCATCGAAGAGCAACTCCTCAAAAGGCCAATCGGTAAAAAGCCGAAAGTAGTACTCACCTGGGCGCCGCATATCAAACCACTGCCTCAATGTGTGGCCAATAGTTTTTCGGAATGGGTGAATGCCTGGGGCAAAAGTGATTTTGTGATTACCCATCCCCCGGGATTTGAACTAGAAAGAGGATTTACGGAAGGCGCTCACATTACGGTTAACCAACAAGAGGCGCTGGAAGATGCAGATTTTGTATATGTAAAAAACTGGAGCAGTTACGAAAAATATGGGTCGATGGCCTCCGGCGACATGAGTGAATGGATGCTTACACTCGACAAACTAAAAGCCACCAATGCTGCTAAAGTGATGCATTGCCTGCCGGTAAGGCGCAATGTGGAATTAAGTGATGAAGTACTCGATAGTAATCATAGTTTGGTTACCCAACAGGCGGGCAACCGGGTCTGGTCGGCACAGGCTGTTTTAAGCAGTATGCTCGAAAATATTTTGTAAAAACAGAGAAAGCAGTTGGATTCTTCCGATGCTTTTTTCCATTTGTATCAATCTGTATGGAGCAAGTTGTATTATACATCGTAAAAATTGGAGGCAATGTTATTGATCACCCCGATCATTTACAGGCTTTCCTAAATCGGTTTGCTACCATACCCGGTCCAAAAATTCTGGTACATGGCGGGGGTAAAATAGCTACCCGCATAGGAGAACAACTCGGGGTAGTTTCGCAATACATTGAAGGCCGCCGCATTACAGATGAAGCCACCCTCGATCTCGTTACGATGGTGTACGGAGGGTTGGTCAATAAAAAGCTGGTAGCCTCACTGCAGGCTGTTGGCTGCAATGCCATAGGATTAACCGGGGCCGACGCCAACATCATCCCTGCTATAAAGCGACCCGTTAAAGAGGTTGATTATGGTTGGGCAGGGGACATAAATACTCAAAGCATCCATATCTCCTCCTTGCAGGTTTTGTTGCAAGCCGGTATCGTACCGGTAATGGCGCCACTTACCCACGACGGCAAGGGCCACATGCTCAATACCAACGCAGATACCATTGCGGCTTCACTTGCAGTGGCCTTATCCCAAAGATATGCGGTTCAACTAATGTATTGTTTTGAGAAAAAAGGGGTACTTGCTGACCTCGAAAATCCAGAGTCGGTTATTCCGGTGATCCATCCACAAAATTTTCCCGAACTAAAAAAGGAGGGTAAATTGCATAGCGGGATCATTCCCAAAATTGAAAATGCATTAGAAGCAGTGTCCAAAGGTGTACAAAAAGTATGGATAGGAGACGCAGCAGATATTGAACATACCATCAAACAAAAGGGTTACGGAACCTATATTGAAATAATATGAGTTTACAAGCAGTAATATTTGATATGGATGGCACGCTCATTGACAGCATGCCCTATCATGCAAAATCCTGGGATGGATTTTTTGAAAGCAAAGGCATGCTGGTAACCGAAGCTGATTTGCAGGAAAAGGGCCATGGCACTCTCTATGATATTATGCCAAGATTTTTTGGGGCAGATATTAGTCCCGAGGAATCCTACGCATTGGCCATGGAAAAAGAAAAACTTTTTCGTGCATTGTATGCTCCGCACATGAAATTACTGCCTGGTACAAGGGAGTGGCTAGCATCGCTGAAAAGCAAAAATATTTCCATTGCCATGGGGACAGCCGCTGATTTTACCAATTCGGATTTTACCGTTGATACGTTGAATATCCGTTCTTATTTCGATACCATTGTAACAAGCGATTTGGTACCTGAGGGAAAACCTTCTCCGGCGGTTTATCTTTATACCGCTGCAAAACTGGGGATTGCTCCGGAAAACTGTCTTGTGTTTGAAGATACTTTTTCAGGAGTAGAGGCGGGTTTGGCTGCGGGTATGAAAGTTGCAGCCATTACCACCATGCATTCCGCTGAAGTGTGGCAGCAAAAAACCGTCCATCGGATTTACAAGGATTATGCCGAAGTAAATTTCGAGGATCTTACCACGCTTTTTTTATAAAAAATAATGAAGGAGTCTACACTATATCCGGCTGCCGTAGCCTTATTGCAACAACTGATCGAAACGCCTTCTTTCAGCAGGGAAGAGCAGACTACCTGTGCTATACTTTGTGCTTTTTTGCAAGCACATGGTATCACCCCGCAAAAGGAAGGATACAATGTTTATGCCCGAAATGCACATTTCACGGAAGGGAAACCGGTGATATTGCTCAACTCACATCATGATACGGTAAAACCAAATAAGGGTTATACCCGTGATCCGTTTGCTGCAATCATTGAAGGCGATAAACTTTATGGATTGGGTAGCAATGATGCAGGAGGGTGTTTGGTTTCTCTGGTAGCGACCTTTGTTCATTTTTACCACAGAAAAGACTTGCCCTTTAACCTCGTACTTGCTGCTAGTGCTGAAGAAGAAATCAGCGGAGCCGGTGGCATCGAGAAGGTGTTGCCTTTTTTGGAACCTGTTGATTTTGCCATTGTAGGAGAGCCTACGCTTTTGCAAATGGCGGTTGCGGAACGTGGCCTGATGGTACTCGACGCAGTGGCTCCGGGAAGAGCAGGACATGCTGCCCGCAACGAAGGAGACAATGCGCTTTACAATGCTTTGGATGATATAGCTTTTGTCCGCAATTATAACTGGGAAAAAATAAGTCCGCTGCTAGGGCCAAGCCGCATGACGGTGACTGCAATAGAAACGGAAAACAAACAACACAATGTAGTACCGTCACAATGCGATTTCACCATTGATGTGCGTTTAAATGAACTGTACACTTTTGAGGAGGTCGTTGAAAACCTGCAACAGCATTTAAAAAGCAAAATCAAACCCCGAAGCATGCGGCTTCGCAGTACTTCCATACCCATGGATCATCCACTTATAATGGCAGGTACCGCTATGGGTAAAAAATCTTACGGCTCGCCTACTACAAGCGACAAGGCGCTGATGCCTTTTCCTTCTCTGAAAATGGGGCCGGGCGACAGTGCAAGAAGCCATACTGCCGACGAGTTTATTTATCTTCACGAAATAGAACAAGGGATCAGCGATTATATTCAATTGCTTGAAACCATGCAACTCAGTTAAAAATAAGAGCTATTGAAAGGGCTTGATTCATCAAGAGCGAATACATAAATTGGGTTGGTTACCTGGAGGCTTTTTTTGAAAAAAAATGGAAGTATGCCACTAAAAAAATCTTTTCTTTAGAATATTTTAATACCATACTACAAATGAATCTCTATTGACAGGAGCTCACCCCTGACTACCGACAGGCAGGTAGCGCAGATGATCATCTAAAGACGTGCTTGCCAACGGGCAGGTTCCATCGCCGCATAGGGCGACGCAGGTATGATAAATAAAAAAAGCAGCCGACAGGCAGCGCACTAAAAAAGGAACACATGAAACTCTGGCAAAAAGATAATACCGATACCTCTGCAATGGTGGAGCGGTTTACAGTAGGCGATGATCGTGACTACGATGTATTGTTGGCTCCTTACGATGTAAAAGGCAACAAAGCACAAGCCACTATGCTGCTTGCCATGGGTATATTAAATGCGGAAGAACACAACGGTTTGCAAAATGCCCTGGACCAACTCTACATGGAGGTAACGGCCCCCGGCTTTCTGCTGCCTGCCTCGGTGGAAGATATCCATAGTTATATAGAATTGATGCTGACCGAAAGAGTAGGAGAAGCAGGGAAAAAAATACATACCGGTCGCAGCCGGAACGATCAGGTGGCGGTGGATATAAAACTGTATCTGAAGGATGCCATCCGCACAGTGGAGCAGGGAGTTCAAAGGGTTTTTGAAAAATTAATTGAAAAGGCAGACGAGCACAAAGACAAGTTGATACCCGGTTACACCCATTTGCAAATGGCCATGCCTTCGAGTGCTGGCATGTGGCTGAGTGCCTATGCCGAAAGCCTGATAGATGACCTCGAAATGTTGCTGGCAGCTTACCATATCACCAATAAAAATCCCTTAGGCAGCGGCGCTGGTTATGGCTCCTCTTTTCCATTGCAACGCGAAATAACGACCCGTGAACTGGATTTTGCCCACACCAATATCAATAGTGTTTATGCACAAATGACCCGTGGCAAAACTGAAAAAGCAGTAGCTACCGGGATCAGTTATATTGCTGCTACACTCAGCCGTTTTGCGTACGATTGCTGTCTGTACCTCAATCAGCAGTTTGGGTTTATCAGTTTCCCGGCCTCGCTTACCACAGGGAGCAGCATCATGCCGCATAAAAAAAATCCGGATGTGTTTGAACTCATCCGGGCGAAGTGTAACCGCATACAGGCAATCCCCAACGAGTTGACGTTGATGATGAATAACCTGCCTTCGGGTTATCATCGTGATATGCAACTAACCAAAGAAATCCTGTTCCCGGCGATAGATACCCTGAACGACTGCATGGAAATGACCATCCTGATGGTCGATCATTTATCGGTTCGCGAAAATATTTTAGAAGATCCCCAATACAAATACTTGTTTACGGTAGAAGCCATGAATGCATTGGTGCAAAAAGGCATCTCTTACCGCGAGGCGTATCGTACCATTGGCAACGAAGTAGAATCCGGAACCTTTGCCTATGCGCCCGGTCAACTGAACCATACGCATACGGGCAGTATTGGGAACCTGCAATTTGATGCCATCAAACAAATGATGACAACCCTGTCAAAACAGTTTTCGGAATAAACTTACCGCAGCTGTGAAGTGTCTACGCGGGTCGGGGTGTCCTTTCCGGCGATGATGCTTTTGCTGCTTACGGCAATCGATTCAATAATGGCTGCCATATTTTTGGTATCGAGGGTACTGATCTCATCGCTTGCTTTATGGTAATGCGGTTCGCTGTCCATTTTGCTGGTGCTGATGGTATGCGCGGGTACCCCAAGTCTTGCAAGGGTGGCATTGTCGCTACGGTAAAATAACTGCTGTTGTGGATAAGGATCTGGGTAAAACTTAAACGGACTGCCTTCCAGGTTTTTCTCGAGGATGGTTCCCATATCAGTTTTTTCGTAACCGGTTACATAGGCGCTATTGGTCCCCCATTTGCTATCGGTACCAATCATTTCAATATTAAACATCGCCATTACTGCGGCGGGATCCATTTGTTTGGAGAAATACTGTGAGCCAAAACCACCCACCTCTTCGGCGGTAAAAGCTGCAAAAACGAGGGTGCGGTCATTGTCGTTTTTCTTGGCAAAATACTCTGCAAGCATAATTACAGCGGTAGTGCCACTCGCATCATCATTTGCCCCATTGTAAATACTATCGCCTGCCTCATTGGCTTTACCAATACCAATATGATCGTAATGGCCTGAGAAAATAACGTATTCGTTGGGTTTGGTTTTCCCCGGAATTACACCAACTACATTGTGCAGGGGGAGTTTTTCTACGTCAACCGCAAGATCGATATTTAAATTTTCAGCCTCCGTTTGGTTGGTTAACAGGTAAATCACAGTGCTTCCATCGTCATTTCTGGCTTGGCTATTGGCTTTTAGCCGCTTAAAAAATGGCTCAAGGCTTGCATGCATCAGCACGACAAGATTGCCTTTTTTGCCGCGGATAGACCGGTAAGCTACCATGGCATTTTCCCCTTCTTTTACCCGCATGATTTCATACCCTGAAGCCTGATTTATTTTTAGCGTGGAAGCTCCTGTCTGGCAAATGACCTGATCTGCCATCAGCTTATCTTCTCCAACGGTCACCTCGTTGATAGTTGCTGCCTTGGAACGTACCATGGCAAAACTTTGCAGATAGTCATTTTCATTGGGCATGGTTGTTAGTCCTGCTTTTTTAAACCGCTCTGCAATATATGCTGCGGCTTTGTCCAATTGTGGTGAAAACGTAGCGCGACCTGCCATTTCATCCGAGCTCAGGTAGGCCAGTATTTCGGCTACTTTTTCGGAAGAGATAACGGGTTGTTGCTGAGCCTGCAGCGTGACCATTGCCAGCGGAAATAATAAGGCGGTGCCAAAAAGACGCAAGCTAGAGGAAGACAAAAACATAGTGAAATCGTTTGTAATTTAAATATCAATGATTTTTTTAGAGGGTGCAGCATTGGGCTGTTGTAATTTGGATTCTACATATCTAAAGTAAAGCCAGCCAATGGTAAAAGTGGGAATAAAATCAAGTAAAGGCAGTGCTTCTTCCATAAAATTGATGGCGGCACCTAGAGCGCCTTTTCTGCCCCCAAAGCTAAAATAAAAGATAAGTGCCGAAACCGGCGCCCAGAAAATATCCCCGAATTCTCCCATGAATGGGACGGCGTAGGTGAGCATACCTATCACATCCATCACAATACAAAACAATAAGGAAGGAGATTTCTTCATATTAAAAAGTACAATATTACCGATTGCCGCTGTTAAAAGCTCATCATTTCTTTAAAGCGGATTGTTTGCCTACGGCTGATTTCTACCTTATCTCCTCCTTTCAGTTCGAGTTGCAACCCGCCGTTGAAATAGGGTTCTACTTTTTCTACCCAGCGCAGATTTACGATGTGTTTGCGGTTGGCCCGGAAAAAGGTCTTTTCGTCCAGCCGCTCTTCGAGAGCATTCAGCGATTTTAATATCAGCGGTTTGTAATTACCAAAATAGACTTTGGCATAGTTGCCTATGCTTTCAATCAAGCGGATATCGCCCAATCGGATAAACCAGCAGCGTTCTCCGTCTTTTACAAAAACCTGATCGTTTTCTCCCAGCATGCCGCGTTTGGCAGATTCCTGTATGGCGGCTTTTTCTTTTTGAAAAGCTTCATTCACTTTCTGAATGGTATCTTTAAGTCTTTTGGGTTCAATGGGTTTTACCACATAATCCAGGGCATTTACCTCAAAAGCTTTCACGGCATATTCATCATACGCTGTGGTAAAAATCACCATCGGGCTTTTATCCAGCTCATTCAACAGGTCAAAACCTGATTTCCCAGGCATATTGATGTCCAGAAAAATAATATCGGGATTGTGCTGATCAATCTTATCGAGTGCCTCATCTACATTGGCGGCCTCATCTATAATTTCAATTTCCGGATATTCTGCAAGCAGTCTCCTTAATTCGGCTCTTGCCAGTCGTTCGTCGTCTATTATAATGGCTTTATGCATGATATTTAAAGGTATTTTCTTTGTTTAAAATATATTATTCTTGGTTGAACTTCTTTGGTTTTATGCAGCGGTCAAACATTTACAGGTAGTATTACGCTGGCTTCCACCATTTTATCGCCTTTTGACTGGATATCAAATTGTCCCCTTCCATCATACAGCAGGTCAAGTCTTTGTTTGGTGCTACTCAATCCAAACCCCTCTTTGGGGCTGTTTCCATTCAGGCTGCCAGTATTCCTAACCCTTATTTCGTGATGGTCCTTTACAAAAAGGCTCGAAATATGCACTTCCCCACCTTTTACCTCCCTGCTGATGCCATGTTTAATGGCATTCTCTACCAGGGTCTGTAGCATCATCGGAGGAATCCTTTGCTCCAGCGTATCCTCATCAATATCAAAAGTCACTTTCAACCGATCCTCAAAACGGATCTGTTCGAGCTCGAGGTAATTTTTCACCATCCCCAATTCGTCCTCTAACCGGATGGTATCTCCTTTTTCGGCTCGTAAACTTTTGCGAAGCAAGATTCCAAGGGTGGTAATGGCGGTTCTTGCTTTTTCGGGGTCCTCATCTACCAAAGCCCTTATGCTGTTGAGTGCGTTGAAAATAAAATGGGGATTTATATGCGCTTTAATATTTTTCAGTTCCAGCTCTTTTACCACCGTTCCCAAACGGGCTTCATTTAATACCTTACGCTGCAGGCTGCTGATATAATGGTAAGCAAAGTAGGAAAGGTTCCAGATGGTGATGTACAGGATGGCTCCCACACTGTCTTTTAACCATTTTTCTACAAAAGTGTAAGAACGGTAATAAATAGGCTCCCAACCCAAAGCTTCTTCTGAGGCAGCTGTAACACTGCTGTAAATCAACCCAAAGGAAACCGTTATTACCATAAACCATAATATTTGGCGCCGGAGCGGAAACTCAAGGATATTGATGCCCTGTATTACTGACCTCATGGTATGGGTAATGATTAATCCGGTAAGAGCAAGGAAAAACAGGCTTTTGAAATAATGTGGATGGAACCCGTTGCTTAAGCCCAAGGCAAAATACAAAACAGCATTGAACAGAATGAATGTGCTCCATCCCCCGATCTGACAAAGCCAGTAATAGGATATATGGCTCCTTATATTTTTTAATTGCTTTTGATCCACAGTATTTTTTCGCTCCCAAAGGTAAATTTATTTTCAATCTCTCCGATAGCCTTCTGCTAGTTGTATCAATGGTCACAGGCACTTTCAATCGGTCAAAAGCAGGTTTGGAAATACAAGCTCACATTAGATTGTGTGGGCTATAGATTTAAAAGTTGAATCCTTACCATATAGGAGGTTATTTTGTTCACTGATTTTTCCACACCTCCTGTTGAAAAATTCCAAGAATTAAACGCAACGTGGGTTTCATGGGTAATCCACAATGTTTTACCCAAATGTGCGAATTCTAATAGTGAAAATTGTATTTAGTTAGAATATTTTCGTTGTCCACGTAACAATTCGTTAATATGATTACGGGCACTTAAAACAAAAACAAAAAAATATTTACGATTATGGCTTCTAAAAAAATGCCTGCTGAAGGCCTCAAATTCGACCGGTATTACACCACAGAGGGGAAAAGTCCATTTGACATGTTTGAGTACGATTATCGTACTAGTTTGATCAAAGATCCCTCCGGAAAAATAATTTTCCAGATGGACAATGTAGAGGTACCCCACCATTGGAGTCAGATTGCAACTGATATCATTGCTCAAAAATATTTTCGTAAAGCGGGTGTACCCCAGCCGGATGGCACTAGCGGACATGAAACCAGCAGTAAGCAGGTAGCACACCGTATGGCTGATTGCTGGCGCCAATGGGGTGCCAAGTATGGCTATTTTGTTACCGAAAAAGATGCTACTGTTTTTTACGAAGAACTGGTTTACAGCATCCTTGACCAGATGTGTGTGCCAAACAGCCCGCAGTGGTTCAATACAGGATTGCATGCTACTTACGGTATCACCGGCAAACCACAAGGTCACTATTTTGTGGATCCTATCGATGAAAAGCTAAAGAAATCAACCTCAGCCTACGAGCGTCCACAGCCACATGCTTGTTTTATTTTAAGTGTGGATGATGATCTCGTTAACGACGGAGGTATTATGGATCTTTGGATCCGTGAAGCACGCATCTTTAAATATGGTAGCGGGGTTGGAACCAATTTCAGTCAGATTCGTGGTGAGGGAGAGAAATTAAGTGGTGGCGGAACAAGCAGTGGCATCATGAGCTTCCTGCGTATTGGAGACCGGGCAGCCGGTGCCATCAAAAGCGGCGGTACCACCCGTAGGGCAGCCAAAATGGTTTGTCTTGATCTCGACCACCCCGAAATTGTAAGTTTTGTGGATTGGAAGGTAGAAGAAGAAAAGAAAGTAGCTGCTCTCGTAGCTGCCGGTTACAGCAACGATTACGAAGGGGAAGCATACCGCACTGTAGCAGGACAAAATTCAAATAACTCGGTTCGGATACCTAACAATTTCTTTAAAGTATTGGACGAAGATGGTGATTGGGAACTGAAGGCCCGCACCAACGGAAAGGTGATGAAAACGGTGAAAGCCCGGACCTTGTGGGAAAAAATTTGTAACGCTGCCTGGAGCTGTGCTGATCCCGGTACACAATACGATACCACTATCAACGAGTGGCATACCTGCCCTGAAGGTGGGCGTATCAATGCAAGCAACCCTTGTTCTGAGTATATGTTCCTTGACAATACAGCCTGTAATCTTGCAAGTGCTAACCTGCGCAGGTTCTTCAATGAGGAAACGGGAGTATTCAATGTAGAAGGTTTCCAGTATATCTGCCGTTTGTGGACCGTTGTGCTCGAAGTGAGTGTATTGATGGCACAATTCCCAAGCAAAGAAGTAGCGCAGTTAAGCTACGATTACCGCACCCTTGGTTTGGGTTTTGCCAACCTCGGCAGCATGCTGATGGTAAGTGGCATTGCTTACGATAGTGAAGAAGCAAGAGCCATCGGTGGCGCTATTACAGCTATCATGACTGGTACGGCTTACCGCACTTCTGCTGAATTGGCAAAGGTTCATGGACCATTTGCCCGTTATAAAGAAAATGCTCACCACATGCTGCGGGTAATGCGCAACCACCGCGCCGCGGCTTACGATGCCGTACAGGCTACCGAAGGGCTGAGCATTCAGCCGGTTGGTATCAATAGTAAATATTGCCCCGATTACCTGCTGAGGGCAGCTTGCAATAGCTGGGACGATGCGGTGAAAATGGGCGAACAATATGGCTATCGCAATGCACAAACCACCGTGATTGCGCCTACCGGAACCATTGGTCTTGTAATGGATTGCGATACTACTGGAGTCGAGCCTGATTTTGCCCTCGTGAAGTTTAAGAAATTAAGCGGTGGTGGCTATTTCAAAATCATCAACCAAAGTGTACCACAAGCCTTGAAGAATTTGGGTTACAACCAAAAGGAAATGGATACCATTGTCAATTATGCCAAAGGATCCGCTTCCCTTGAATCTTCTCCTTTCGTCAACCATCAGACCCTGAGTGCAAAAGGATTGCTGGCAGAAGAAATTGTCAAGCTGGAAAAAGGTATGGCGGCAGCTTTCCACATCAAGTTTGCCTTCAATAAGTTCAACCTTGGAGATGCCTGTATGGAGAGACTCGGTTTTTCTCCTGAAGAATACAACGATTGGGATTGGAATATGCTGGAAGCACTTGGGTATACCGAAGAGCAGATTCAAAAGGCCAATGAAGCTATATGCGGAACCATGACCATCGAGGGGGCTCCATTCCTTAAAAAAGAGCATTACTCCATTTTTGATTGTGCCAATAAGTGTGGCGAAAAAGGACAGCGTTACATCCATGCCACCGGGCATATCCGAATGATGGCCGCCTGTCAGCCTTTCCTGAGTGGTGCCATCAGCAAAACCATCAACCTGCCACATGAGGCCACGGTGGAAGAAATTGCTGAGTGCTATCGCATGAGCTGGGAACTGGGATTGAAAGCCAATGCGCTTTACCGCGATGGCAGCAAACTCAGTCAGCCGCTAAGTAATAAAAGCGAGGATAAGAAAAAAGATAAGAAGACCGATGAAGCGGCTGCTACCACAGAAGCAACCACTACTGAAAGTAATATTGTAGATCTTGGTAAACTCACCATCGAAGAATTGCTGGAAGAAGTAACCAAGCGGATGCAGGAAAGTCCCGATACACAGCTGAAGCGTAAACTGGCACAGATTGTAGAAAGAAGAACCTTACCGGCCAAGCGTCGTGGGTTTGTACAAAAAGCCAAGATCAATGGATCGGCAGTTTTCCTCCATACCGGTGAATACAATGACAACACCCTTGGAGAGATCTTTATTGACCTTGCGAAAGAAGGCAGCACCCTCCGCAGTTTGATGAACTGCTTTGCAATTGCAGTTTCTGTAGGCTTGCAGTATGGCGTACCGTTGGAAGAGTTTGTAGAGAAATTTGTTTTCACCAAGTTTGAGCCAAGTGGCATGGTGGATCACCCGAATATCAAATCAACCACTTCATTGGTAGACTTTGTTTTCCGTGCACTCGCTTACGAATACCTCGGACGTACAGATTTGGTACATGTACTCGATCGCCCCGAAGTAGGCAATATGCCGGATGAAGAAACAGAAGACAACAACGAAACGGTTCCTGTTCAAAAAAAAACTTCGCCTGACTTAGGAAGCGTTCGGGTAACAGCCGGAAGTACGGTTAAAAATCAGGGAGTAAAAGCGATGAGTCCTGTAAAGCAGAAGGTCAATGCAGATATGGATGCTTCAAGTATGGGGATGAATCAGGCCATGAAGGGCAACCAAAGCGATGCACCGGCTTGTAATGTTTGCGGACACATCACTACCCGTTCCGGCACTTGCTACAAATGCCTCAACTGCGGCAATAGCCTTGGTTGCAGCTAATTCAAAAAGAGAGTAAGTACACCATTATAACAACGCCACCGGGATTTTCCCGGTGGTTTTTTTTGGGTGGTTGGTTAAGGACAAGCTTTTAGGGTGAGGGTTGGGTGGGGAGTACAAATTATAGGAGTGAGCATATTTGGGGATAGTTGGTGAGGGATCTACCCTTACTATTGTAAGGCAAGCTGCCTGTAGTGAGGCACCAATCATTAGAGTGAGTAAGTGCTTATGCTGTAGGTGAAGGTTTGCCATTGCGGAAAATAACTCCCCTCAGAGGAAGGGATTCTCTACCGAAAGGCAGGTAGCCGGATTACCCGTTTCTAATCGTTTACCAAAGATTTTATAATCCGGCCAGGTGGTTTTTGCCATGTTAAAATTCATTCATCATGGAAGTTGCGGAAATTTAAATTTGAGGTAGGTTTGCCCACGAATGCTAACCACCACTTCTCCGGTGGAGTTCGAGCCTGTCGGGAGTCAATCTATTTCAGAACGAGTCAAATCAAGAATATCTGTAAAATATAAGAAGTATAGCGTTTTTCAATACGAATAGATTTCTAAGAATTTGCAAATTCTGAAAAACAAGGACTTGACTGAAAATATCCTGGTAAAAAGGTGTAAAAAGACTTCAATTTGTCAACAATCTAATTCATTTCCTCCCTTAATCTATTTATTTGATCATTATCCAGTCCGGTAATGTCAGCTATATCTTCATTGGAAAAGCCTCGTAAAATTAGCTTTTGAGCAGTTTTTTTGTTGGTTTTTTCTTCTCCTTCTATTTCCCCTTCGATTTTGCCTCTGATTTCGCCTCTGATTTCGCCTCTGATTTCGCCTCTGATTTCGCCATCTCTTTCACCTTCGATCTTGCCTTTTTTAAGGGCATCATTAATAAAAGTCTGCTGTGTACGCAAGATATCCCAATATTTATCATATTTATCCAGCTCCGCCTTGGTATAGCTTGTCACCTTGAGGACTTCAATAGCCTCCGCAATTTCGGGCACATCCATCAGTTCTTGTGATATCATAATAGTTCCATCTTTTATTTCCTTTAAAAAACGCAGCCAAAGTGCTGTTATTTTAAGCTCAGTATGATTGGCTGGTATAAAATTAGGCAATTCTATCAATACAAATTCAATTCCGGGCATGTAATTGTCGGGCAGCGACTGATGTGATAGGCGATAATGGTGGTACCAGACCTCAGATTGCCTGCTAAATGATTGATTAATAATATTGAGTGAATAAACGGGTGCCAAAAAATCGTAGGCTTCACCCTTGCCAATTTGGTGTGAAAAAGCT
>JBBQXO010000037.1:0-33872 GCA_038209595.1 Chitinophagales bacterium | reverse complement strand
GTTTGGTAACGATTTGGTGCTGACACCCAATACTTATCTGCTTAATGCTGCAACCTCTTTTAATGGCAATCTTTATCTGAATGCATTAGGCAATAGCAATGCGGTTTTCGTGATTCAAATCAATGGAGCACTTTCTACCAGTACCTTTTCGAGAGTTGTGCTGATGAATGGCGCCAATGCCAACAATATTTTTTGGAAAGTAGACAGAGCAGCAAGTATTAACGATTACTCAGTTTTTCATGGCACCCTGATTGTGAACAACGGGGCACTGAATCTTGCAACAGGCGATTCTATATACGGAAGAGCCTTTACTACGACAGGTGCGTTAAGTACGGCTGCGATGACCATTCTTTCACCCAGAGTAACCTGTACCACATTACCTGTGACCTGGTTGTATTTCAGGGCAAATAAGGTAGCTAGTAATGTAGAACTTGAGTGGAGTACAACTGCAGAAGTTAACCACAGTTTTTTTACACTAGAGAAAAGCAGTAATGGTGTAAACTTTAAAACAATAGCCACCATTGATGAAAATACGCCAAACGGCAGTGTTAAACATGTGTACTCCTTCACTGATTTGCAACCCTTTAGCATTGCATACTACCGGATTGGACAAACAGATAAAGACGGAACACATTCCTATTACAAAACCATTTCAGTAAGAATGGATGGAAGGGATGTTTTTTCTGCTAATCAGTTTGTACAGGGAAGTAACATTTTAATTCAAACTTCGGGCGCAGAACCTGCAAGAGGAACCATCAGGTTGTACAATGCACAAGGTATTCAGGTGGTAACGCAGCCGGTAATGCTGAATAAGGAAATGAATACTTATTTAATAAAGACCCCTAATCAAAAAGGCATTTATTTTGTGAATATTTTAAGTCAAGGTAAGATAATTTATACTTCGAAAGTGATGGTTCTGTAAAAGGATTTTATCCCTTTTGAAATGCAACAAAAAACACCAGTGAAGTTATTCTCACCGGTGTTTTTTATTTAACTTTTTTTGACTAATTCTATAAAATAGTTGATAACGTTATGATTAAAACATGCCGAGCTTATTTTTGTCAACATCTTGATAACCAAACTCCTCCTTGCCTAAATCTTTACCGGTATAAGTACCATTTTTAAGAATCTGATATACCATCCAAAGAACCGGTATCGGAGATAGCAGAAACATGAGGCCAAGAATCAGACCCGGAGTGTTTAGCTGAAAGAGGACAACATATAAAATAAGGTAAATGGTTGCAATAGCTATGGAAAATTTATACTTTTTCATACTCATATAACAAGGGTACCTCTGTATAGTTCAATGGTAGTTTTTTCTCAGATTCCTATTTTGTGTTCCTTTTAGGTTTTCTTTCTATCTCAGCAAACCAACATGCGTAAATTCTCCTTCATCTATAAAGGCTTGTTGTAGGATAATCCAACAATATGTAGGGTATTTCTACAGAGAAGTATCTATCAATTTTTTTAAAATATTGATATTCAATTGATTATATTTATGGCATGATATTGGCTTTCTTTATTGTATTAATCATCACAAAAAAATTAAATTATGAAAAAGACCTTTTTAGCAACCATGTTATTAACTATAATTACTTTAATGGTTACTGCAAGTCCGGTTACATCTCCCTCTGAAAAAATGGTAGTAGTGGCACAAGAAGAAATTCCTATCAAGCCAGATGAACTACCCGATGCTGTAAAAGCAACCCTTGCTGGTACTTATGCCGAGTGGACTATACAAGCTGCTTTCAGAATTGAACTGATCGGCGGTAACCAATATAAAACAAGATTGGTTAAGGAAAATGAAAAGCTGGATGTAAAGTTTGACAGCGAAGGAAAAGTAATTGATAGTACCTCATTTGCAGGCAATACTCATCAATCCACAGCCTTACAAACAGAAACACCTATTAAGATTGAAGAACTGCCTAAAGCTGTACAAAAATCTATATTGGCTAAATACGCTGAGTGGGCACCAACCGCTGCTTTCGAAATTAAAAAAGAAAATGATGAAGAGGTACATTACAAAGTAGAATTGACCAAAATGGAAGAAAAGAAAATGGTAAAGTTCAACAAAGAAGGTGAGGTGATATCGTAAAGTAGTCTTACTTTACACTGTGTGCGAAAAAAGCCGGGTGAAAGCCTGGCTTTTTAGTATGCTAAAATAGAACGTTGTTTTTTGGAAAAATTGCAATCATGAAGATCCTAATAGTGGACGATGACCATACTTTTGTTTTGGTTTTAAAACGGTATCTTGAAAGGCATGATTTTAAGATTACCGCTACCCATTCACTTAAGCAAGCTATGGCTTTAGGTAATCCGGATGCATTTGATGCCTGGCTGCTCGATTATCGCTTACCGGATGGTACCGGGCTGGATTTATTAAAGTATTTTTTAAAACAAGGAGCCAAAAAACCTGCCATTATTATGACAGGGTTTAATGATGTAAAAACTGCTGTAACTGCCATCAGGATGGGCGCTTACGATTACATCACCAAGCCTGTGAATCAGGAAGAACTTATTATGGTGCTAAAGCAGGCGATTACGGCGCATCCGGAACCAGAAAAAGAAGTATCCAATCCCATTTTACCTCCGTTTGTAAAGGGTATTGGGAAAAATTACAGAAAGCTTGAGGAGCAGATTGAACTCATTGCGCCTACGCCTATATCGGCAATAATTGAAGGAGAAAGCGGAACGGGAAAGGAATACATGGCGCGGATGATTCATAGTTTGAGCAAGCGTTCTGGTCAGCCTTTTGTACCTATTGACTGTGGCACATTAACCAAAGATCTGGCTTCGAGTGAATTGTTCGGGCATGTAAAAGGTGCTTTTACCGGTGCCTTACATGACAAAATTGGCAAACTGGAACTTGCCAACGGAGGTACACTTTTTCTAGATGAAATTGGTAATCTTGGATACGAGATACAGGTAAAGCTACTGAGGGTTTTGCAGGAACGTGCTATTCAGCCTATTGGAAGTAATGATGTTATTAATACAGATGTAAGAATTATTGCAGCCACCAATGATGATTTATTACGTAGTGTACAAAAAGGTAATTTCCGTGAAGACCTTTATCATAGGTTGAATGAGTTTAAAATCAAGATTCCACCCCTGAGGGAGCGACGGGAAGATTTTCCTTTGTTTATAACATTTTTCCTAAATCAATCCAATCAATTGTTGGACAGGCAGGTGAAGAACCTTTCGCCGGAAGTTTGGGAAGTGTTGAATAACTATGGGTGGCCGGGCAACATAAGGGAACTGAAAAATATTATAAAGCGAATGGTTTTGCTAACACGGGGGGAAATAGCAGGAATAGAAAGCCTGCCGGAAGAAATGTTTCTTTTTAGCCTGGACGAATCTCAGAAAGAAGAAAACGATTTCAAACAACAGCAGGAGATAATGGAAAAAGAGATGATTGAACAGGCGCTTGTTAAAGCTATGTATAACAAAACCAAGGCGGCAAAATTGCTGAATATTGATCGTAGTACGCTTTATGCCAAAATTGAAAAATGGCAAATAAAATCCTGAGAATAAGAACGTGATCTATTCTTTTAGTTTAACTACATCCTTTTTTAAAAGGATGATGGCTTTCTCTATAACGTTTTGGTCGTCTACTGAAAATAGATTCTTTTTTTGATGAAGAGCTATTTCAAGTTTACGAAAGGCAAGCCCGGTTTGCCGGTTTCCAGCCTGCATGGTACGCCCTGCAATACGATGGAGCAATAAGGAAATGGTTTGCATGTTTTTTTCCTGGATTGCTTTTTCTAGGATTGTAATATCTACCTCCGAGTCCTTTATAAATTGCAACCTTATTTCGTCGTCAAATTTTGAGTAGCTTTCTTCTTCCTTTTCATCAACAGGTATCGTTTCCTCTACCATGTTCACAATCTGCCATTTACCTTGCTTCCGAATCAAAGCCAGTAAATCTCTTTCTCTGAAGGGTTTGGTTAAAATGGCATCAAATCCCAGTTTCAGCATTTTTTCCTGCTCGTAAGGCAGCGCATTGGCGGTAAAACCAATAATGGGAATTTTTTTATTAAAATGATCTCTTACTTTTTTTGCAAGTTCAAACCCATTGATACCCGGCATCCTGATATCAGTAATCATTATCCCGGGCGTGTGTTTATTTAAAGCAATCAACATATTTTCCGCTCTGGAAAAAGTCCGATGCGCTATCTTTTGTTTTTCTAAAATGAGGCTGCAGAGTTGAAGGATTGATTCATCGTCATCTACTATCCAAACCTCACCTTTAATCGTTGAAGCCAATTCATCCACTGTTTTTAGTTCTGAAAAAGGTGGGGTAGCTTTAGGATAAGGAATGGTAATTGTAAACGCAGAACCTTCTCCGGGAGTGCTTTCCAGACTTATGGTTCCACCATGCGCCTGCGTAAGCGCTCTTGTAATACCAAGCCCCAAACCTGTTCCGGATTGACGGTGGTGGATATCAGCAGCACCTTGTTCAAATTGCTCAAATATCTTTTCATGTAAATGTGGTGCAATACCAGATCCGGTATCTGCTATGGTAAAAGTACAAATCCAACTATCTTCTTTTTCTTCACATTGAGTTTGCAGGCTTACGCTTCCTTTATCAGTGTATTTTACGGCATTACTCAAGAGGTTGAGTAAAATTTGCCGGAGCCGGAAAGGGTCTCCTTTTATCCATATGTCAGATTGTATTAACGGATAGACTTTAAATTTGAGTTTTTTCTTTTCTGCCTGAATAGCTATAAAATCTTTTGTTTCCTCCACAACCTGACGGAGTAAAAAATCATGGTGATCTAAATGAAACCGCCCCATCTGCAAACTGCTATAAGCCAAAATTTCGTTGACCACCTGGAGTAAATGTTCTGCGGCCTGATGAATGATAGCATGGAATGCATTTTCTGGATTCTGTTTATTCAATTGTTCAGAATACCCGAGGATGGCTTGTAATGGTGTACGTATTTCGTGGCTCATATTCGATAGCAATATCTGTTTACTCCTGCTTTCCTTCTCGGCCTGTTTTTTTGCTAATTCCAGCATTTGCCGGTATTTATTGGTGCGGGCAATATCCATTACAATTTGTCCTATTAAAAGAATGGAAACAATAACAAACAAAAGGATGATAACATGGATTGCTTGCAAAGTACTTTTTATGGATCCGGAAGCCTGCGTTTGAGTTGCGTTGGTTTGATTGATGATATCTCTTTCAATGGCAGCTACGAGGTTGTTTATTTTTCGATTAAAATCTTGTTCAATCCTGTTGAAGGATTTCTCATTTTTCTCAAAACGGTTTTGTTTTTGCTGTTCTTTGTCAGTAAGTGTGGTAACTATTTTTTGCGCTTTTTTTAGTGGAGTACTATCAGCTACCATTCGCGTAGTATCCGAAGTTTTGTAGGTTGATTGTTCTTCCACTACAATTGTTTCTGGTTTCTTTTTTTTGCTAAAAATACGCGAAAGCAGTCCTTCTTTTTTTTCCTTTTTGTCGATCGTATCAATCCTGGTTTTGTTTATTTGTTTTGTATTGGTTTCTATAAGAGTGGAAGAAGCAAGGCTGTCCGTACTCAAAATATCATTCAATTCTGAAAGCTCTTTTGATAATGGAATCAGAGAACTTTGATTTTGCCTGGCGAGGTAATACCGATAAAGTTGTTGGTTGCGACTATCCAGCACTTGCATAATGGAATCAATTAATACCAACTGTGCCCGATTGTTGACTGAAATAAATTTTAAGGAATCTGCAATTTGAAAAAGGGTATCTGACCTTAGTTCCAATTGGGTGATGTTTATTCGGTTTTCTTTCTGCAAAGATTCCTGGTACCACGCATTGAATCGGGTAAGCTCGGCATTCAGATGATTTACAAGAATCAATTTTTGGGTGGGTTCCGATAATTGATTCACTGCCTCCAAAATATCTGCTTTTAAGGAATGCTCAATAATATAGAAAGCAGCCAATGCAGCAAGACCTGCCAGACTTACATTAATTACTTTTTTAAGGATGGATGATTTAAAAACCATGAGGGATGGTTGTTTTATGGATGCTGCCTTTTACCTGTTTTGCTACTCCAATGAGATATCAATAAATATAAAAAAATCTTGTTATTGGAGGAAAAGAAAAATGTTCTTAGAAATTATAATTTGATTCAAATTTACTGAAAAGATGGGCGTAATAATTTTTTAATAATTCCCATCTTATTGAATTAACAGAGATTTTCAGGTTTTTTACGTAAAAGCTTGCCCTGTTCTATGCTTCCCATTCATCCTTTTTTTAATCCATTAGCGGTATTTGAAATCTAAAATCCGGTTTTCAGGTAAAGGTCAATTTCTCCATTCATTTCAAATATCCTTTTTTCAGTATTTCAATCTAAACGAATTGTTTTAGAAAGTATATTTCCTTGTATTTAGCTGTTTTTGTACAGTCAACAGTTGCTGGTAAATCATACCTGTTAAGGATTTTAATTTGTGGGCTATTTTACCAACTCCTGCTATATTATAGTTCGCAAAATTTACCGGATAGCTTTCTTAATATTTAAATAATTTCTTAATAAATTCCGTAGTAATTGCGTTTGAACTTTCGTTTATTTAGCAAAATAGAAAAACTGCTATTTACACCTTCCTTGTTTGGTAAGGCATGACAGAATTGGAAATTATTTTCCCTTTTTTTTTAATAAGACTTTGACAAGTACTTATTGCAGAGCATATATTCCCCCTGATTAATCTCTGCTATAAATGGGTTCCTGATTCAAATCGTAGTCCAAGTGAACTGAAAGCATTTTTCGCTTCCGCAGCATTTTTTTGCAAACTCACCTGTGATATCTACCAAAAAAATTTAGCCTTGAAAAATCAGCTATCAGTGGTGCTTTAAGTCAAATATTTACCTACTATCGGCACCCTTCTACCCACTCCAAATGCCTTCGGACTCACCCTGATAATCGGGCAAAACTGATTTCTTTTGTATTCGTTAATATTTACCATCCTTAACACCCTATCCACCAAAAAGGGGTCGAATCCAAGGGCCTTAATTTCCTTTGGCCCCTTACTTTGTTCAATATATTGATACAGCAAGGGGTCAAGTACATCATATTCTGGTAAACTATCGCTGTCTTTTTGGTCGGGTCGTAATTCGGCGCTTGGTGCTTTGGTAAGGATATTTGCAGGAATGATTTCCGCATCCCGGTTGATGTAATTCGCTAAGGCATATACCTGTAGCTTATAACAATCCCCCAAAACGCCTAATCCGCCGGCCATATCTCCGTAAAGGGTACCGTAGCCAGTGGCCAGCTCACTTTTATTGCTGGTATTTAATAATATATAATTGAACTTATTGGCAATGGCCATCACGAGGTTACCCCTTATACGGCTTTGCAAATTCTCTTCTGCCAGATCGAATGGTTTTCCTTCAAATGCGGGTTGTAGTGCAGATGAAAATTCCTCAAATATATCTTTGATATGAATGATATCGTAAGGGGTATTCAGGTTCTTACTCAATTGTACAGCATCTTCTACCGAATGTCCAGAGCTAAATTGGGAAGGCATAAGTACCGCACGAACCTTATCGGGCCCCAATGCTGCGGCAGCTAAAGCCAGCGTAATAGCGCTGTCGATGCCACCGCTGCTTGCCACCACGGCTTCCTTGAAACCCAATTTTTCAAAATAATCGCGTATACCCATTACCAAAGCTGTATAAATCTGATCAATATTCAAACCTGCATCAAGGGTAGCAGGATTGAAATCATGGGTAGGCAAATGATCGGCTGGTTCTATTACAGGTCCTGTAATATTACCATCATCCGTTACCTCAAAAGTGCGAACCCCTTCTTCAAACAAGGGGATTTCTCCACAAATATTGGCATCCTTATCAAATACAAAGGATCCGCCATCAAACACAATTTCGGTTTGGCTACCTACTGCGTTGCAGTAAAACATAGGTAAACCATATTTTAAAACATTGGCGCGGATTACTGATTTCCGGTCTTCGTCATGGGTATAATCAAAAGGGGAGGCGCTTAAGTTGATCATAATATCGGGACCTTGTTCCATCAGTTTATCCATAGGACAAATGCGGTATAACGGGTTGTCTCCCAGATTCCAGATGTCCTCACAAATGGTAATAGCCAGCTTTTTGCCCTTAAAAGGAACCACTTGCCATTCCCATGCAGGTTCAAAATACCGGTATTCATCAAAAACATCATAAGTAGGTAAAAGGGTCTTATGAACAATCGCTTGTATCTTTTTTTCATAGAGAAAAAAGGCACTGTTAAAAAGATCTTTCCCATCTACCACGGGATTTTTTTCGGGGGCGCCTACCAATACGGCAATCGTGTCTGCTTCGTCCGCAATTTCGTCAATAGCCTTGCGACATCGAAAAATAAAATCGTCAAATTCCAGAAAGTCACGGGCTGGATAACCACAAATACTCATTTCGCTGAATACAATAAGATCGGCTCCGTCGGATTTAGCCTCTCGGATAGCATTTAAAATCTTTTGGGTATTGCTTTCAAAATTACCAATGTGATAATTTTGTTGTGCAATGGCTATTTTCATAAATCAAAACTAATAACAATCCTCTGATTTACCGCTATTCTGTTTATCTGAGGTCTTCCTGAAAAAAAATATTTTATTCAATTTTGTCTATACTGAATTTGTAGGCTACATTTATCCAAAAACGAATTTGCTATGTCGGTTATTATTCAGGCTTTTTTGCAATATGAAAAGCAGCAGCCCAATGTGCTTTTTTTACACCAACCCATGGAAACAGGCGTACGCACCTGGACCTGGAAGCAGGCAGGGCAAGAAGCCCGAAAGATTACCGCTGCATTACAAGGGCTTGGTCTGCAAAAAGGAGATCGGGTTGCTTTGCTTAGCAAAAACTGTGCAGAATGGATTTTGGCTGACCTAGCAATGCTATTGGGAGGTTTTGTATCGGTGCCTTTATATGCCACCATAACGGCTCCTAGTATTCGCATGCTGTTGGAGCATAGTGGCAGCAAAGCGGTAATTATTGGCAAGCTCGACTATTTTGAAGAACAATCTGCAGGGCTAATGCCAGATATTCCTTCCATCTTTATAGGCGCATACGGACACGATGAGTCGCTGCTTTGGGAGAATCTTCTCGATAAGTATGAGCCAGTCACTGCCATTGAGAACTCTGATTCGCCCGAAACCCTGTTGACCATTATTTATACATCGGGAACCACTGGTAAGCCTAAAGGAGTAATGCATACCGTAAAAACCATTGATGCAACCATGACGGCCAACCGGCATATTGGGATTCCTAAGGGGGTGCGTACCTTTTCTTTTTTACCGCTTAGTCATATTGCAGAGCGAGTGGGCATTGAATTTAGTACCATTATAAACGGCGGAACGATTCATTTTTCGCATTCTCTCGAAAGATTTGGCTCCGATCTGAGTGCCATACAACCCGATTTATTTTTCGCCGTACCGCGTATATGGGCTAAATTTCGCGAAAAAGTAAATGAAAAATTGCCTGATCAAAAGCTGGAGCGACTTCTCAAAATTCCCATTATCCGCTCGCTGGTCAAAAAGAAAATTCAAAAAGGGATGGGTTTGTCCAAAGCAAAATTGATTTTTTCCGGAGCGGCACCTATTTCGGTAGATATGATGCTTTGGTATCAAAAAATCGGAATTGAAATTTTGCAGGCTTATGGTATGACCGAAGATTGCATTTTGGGACATTTTAATTTGCCCGGCCATAATAAGTTAGGCACTGTGGGCCGACCGCTACCCGGTTTGGATGTGCGTATTTCCGACGAAGGTGAAATTCAGGTGAAGAGTGGGGGTCTTACGGTTGGCTACTATCGTGAGCCTGAGCAAACAGCAGATCTTTTTACCGAAGATGGATACCTTAAAACCGGAGATGAAGGAGCTTGCGATACAGAGGGATACCTCACTATTACCGGGCGTACTAAAGATCTTTTCAAAACCGACAAAGGCAAATATATTGCTCCTGCACCCATTGAAATGAGGCTTACTGATGATAATGATATTGAGCAGGCTTGTGTGGTAGGCATGGGTATTCCTCAGCCTATTGGTTTGGTGGTGTTATCCAAAAGTGTTTTGCATCCTCAGCAGGAGGAAATGGCAGTAAGGCTTACAAAAATTGTAAAGCGGATCAATCAGCAATTAGAGCATCACGAAAGATTGGAAAAAATGGTGGTTATGCAGCAGCCTTGGACTATAGAAAATGGGCTGATGACTCCATCTTTTAAGGTAAAAAGAAATGAGGTAGAAAAAATGTATCGCGATCAATATGTAGAATGGTTTCATAAAACGGAGAAAATTATATGGCTATAGTTGAAAAAACATTCCATTATTTGGCATAATGGTTTGTATGGACGCCATTACATTTGTGGATATGAGTTTGAACCGCTTTTTTTTGCTGGGATTGATTATTGTTTCTCTGATGGGGGCTGGCTGTAATGGGTCAAAAACAAACTTGCCCGAATCGGAAGCTATTCCTGTAACGATAAAAATTGCCCGATTTGAAAAAGATTTTTTTGCTGTGGATACGGCACAAATAGATGCTCAACTTACAAAGCTTGCCCTCCGATACCCGGTTTTTTTCCCGTCTTTTTTAAACGCTATAATTGGTATCAATCCTGCAGATCCTCAGGCGGCAGAAGCAATAAAAGCTTTTTTAAAAAGTTACAGGCCAGTTTATAATAGTGCACAGATAAAAGTAGAAAAGGCCCTGCCTGAAATGGCCAATCAATTGAAAAAGGCTCTGCAATGGCTGCATTACCTTGTTCCTGCTTACCAGCCCGATTCGCCTTTTGTTATCACTACTTTTATTGGTCCAATGGATGCTTACGAGTCTTTTTCAATAGGCGACTATGGCGATGTACGCACAGATAACGGGGTGGGGGTTGCCTTACAGTTTCACCTTGGTGCCGATGACCCTGTGTACGAAAGCGGACTCAGTTCCGGGATGCTGTACCACTATCAGGTGCGCCGTTTTACGCCTGAAACGATGGTGGTCAATGCCATGAAAAATATTGTGGAAGATTTGTTTCCCTATACCGCCGCCGGAAAGCCTTTGGTGGAGGAAATGGTGGAAAAGGGCAAAAGACTGTATCTGCTGCAAAAGGTTTTACCTGATGAGGATGATTCCTTATTGATTGGATATACGGGAACCCAACTAAAGGGCTGTAAAGAAAATGAAGCCTTGATCTGGCAGTTTTTTGTAAAAAATGATTTGCTCTTTAGTATTGATCCTTCGTTAAATAAATCCTACATAAAGGACGGTCCTAAGACACCGGAACTTGGAGATTATTCACCGGGAAATATTGGTCTGTTTACCGGATGGCAGATTGTAAAAACCTATATGGATCAAAATGAAGAAGTTTCTATCAGCGAAATGATGAGCATGCCTGCCACAAAAATATTTCAGGCGAGTGGATACAAACCAAGATAAATTCCATGGGCAGCATGTAATCATCCTAAAGGAAATCTTTCTTTTTTTAAGAAAGTTTCATTGGAGCTACCATTTGAAATTCAGGGATATCTGCCCTGAATTCCTCCTTATTGTAGGTATTAAGCAGGGTGTAAAAACCCCACATTTTTCCCATTTCGCTTTTCAGGTTGCAGCCACTTACGTATTGAAAAGATTCTCCTGATTTGAGAATGGGCTGTTGTCCTATCACGCCCTCTCCTTCTACCTCGCGGCGGTCTCCATTACTATCAAAAATATACCATTGCCGGCGCAGTAGCTGAATAGTAAAGGGATTGTGATTTTCAAGAGATATCCGGTAAGCAAACATATACTCATGCTGAAAAGGCTGGCTGTAATCAGGTTGATAATAGGTCTCTACCGAGATTTCGACACCCTTGGTAATAAGCGAATGCATATGGTGTAAAACGATTGAATGATATGAATATTGACGAATATAAGGCATAAAATGTATTATAGAACTTTCGCAATGGACAAATGCGAAAATTGAACTAAATCCGCTTATTTTAAGGAAAAGATAAACAGCTCTGCCCTGACGGTCTTACTTTTGCAGGGGTTTTCTTTTCAGAAATATCTATAAAAACTATAAATATGATCAAAATAGCTGTAGCAAAAGGCGATGGTATAGGGCCCGAAATTATGGATGCCGTTCTGCACATTTTTCAGGAAGCCAAGGTTCCTCTTGAATATGAAGTAGTGGATATGGGAAAATGGGTTTTTGATCAGGGATATGGTACCGGTATGACACCACAGGCCAAGGATATCATTGAAAAACTTGGTATTTTGTTTAAAGGCCCTATGGAAACACCCAAGGGCAAAGGGGTAAAAAGCATCAATGTTACCGCCCGTAAAACCTGGAATACCTACGCCAATAAAAGGACCTTCCAAACCCTTAACGGAGTTGATACCGTATTCAGCAAAGCTGGTATTCCTATTGATGTTACCATAGTTCGTGAAAATATTGAGGATACTTATGGTGGAATTGAGCACATGCTTACCCATGATGTAGCCCTCAGCCGACGCTTTATTACCCGTCCAGGAAGTTTGCAGGTAATCAACTATGCTTTTCAGATGGCCCGGCAAAAAGGGGCGCGCCGGATAACCTGTGGGCATAAGGCAAATATTATGAAATTGACCGATGGGTTATTTTTGGAATGTTTTTACGAAGTAGCAAAAAATTATCCTGACCTGAATGCCGATGATGTAATTGTGGATGACTTGTGTATGAAGTTGGTTACACGTCCCGATCTTTTTGATGTAGTGGTATTGACCAATTTGCAAGGCGATATTGTAAGTGATCTTTGTGCCGGACTTGTAGGTGGACTTGGGTTTGCACCAAGTGCCAATATTGGAGATCATATCAGCATATTTGAAGCCGTTCATGGTACAGCACCTGATATAACCGGTAAAAATCTGGCCAACCCCACTGCCCTTTTACTAAGCGGTATTGGGATGCTCCGTCACCTTGGTTTGCTGGAAAGTGCTGCCAATATTGAAAATGCGCTGCTTTACACACTCGAAAACGGAGTACATACCGGAGACTTTGGCGATAAATCCATTCCGGCAGTGGATACGATGACCTATGCCAATGAGGTAATTAAAAACTTTGGTAAGCAGCCCGAAAAAAACCCCAAGCCACTACAGATTGATATCCCGAATACCTGCACAGTTATTGTACTCGAATCAAACGCCATGATGGTGAGTATAGAAGAAGGTGATGAAAAAATTGTGGGCGTGGATATGTTTATTGAAAGTGATGAACAGCCGGATTATATTGCTCAAAAATGCAAACGCCATGGGGGTGTTAAGTTCGATCTGGTAACTATCAGCAATCGTGGTACACAGGTTTGGCCTACCGGAAGTAAGTTCACCAATCTCATTAATCAATACCGGGTTCGTTTCGAAAGCATACAGATGGAACCCTTGCATCAGCAGGATGTAATTGGTTTGTATGTGAGCCTGAGCGGCGATTTCAAAATCTGTTCGCTGGAATTGCTGAATATGTGGGGAGAAAAGAAAGGCTACAGCCGCGCACAAGGACAGTAGCCTGTATATTATCGAAATATTATTTTAAAGGGTATCCGCAACATTTCATGGGGAATGAAAGCGGATACCTTTGTTTTGCACCATATTTATAAATCGGCATGGATAAAATGTTACAAAAAATCGGTCTCTTAGGACTTGCTAGTTTATTTCTCAATACTTCACAGGGACAGGTAGCTCTCCAAAATACTCCTTACACACAGAATTTTGATGGGATAGGGGCAGGTCTTCCGGTTGGCTGGACGGTACGTACGGGATCTTCTATGAGTGACCTGGGAACTGCCGCCTCGTTTACGTCTGCTAATACGAGTTGGGCAACCTCCTCGGGTAATTTCCGAAATGCGGCTTCGGGTATAGGGTTAACCTCCGATGCCAATACTTCAACACAGAGCGCTGCTACCAACCGGGCACTGGCTCTTCGTCAAACGGGGGCTTTCGGCGATAACGGTGCCGCCTTCTTGCTGCAATTAGAAAATACTTCTGGCAAGGCAAATTTCAGTTTAAGTTTCTCGCTTCAGTCTCTTGATGCGGCTTCCCCACGGACAGCTAACTGGCTTTTACAGGTAGCCAAAGGTGCAAGTCCGGCCAGTTTTACTACTGTTTCTACCTTACCAGCTTCCATTACTACAGGTGGAATATCCTTTGCCACGCAAACCGTTACAGCTAACCTTTCCAACCTCATTGACGATGAAGCTACACCCGTTTGGATCAGGATTGTGACCCTCTCGGCCACTACCGGAAGCGGCAACAGGCCTACCACGGCGGTGGATGATTTCAGCCTTTCCTGGACCTCTACCAACGCACCTGCCATCAATCTATCCAAAATAGATCTCGAATTCCCTCCAACAGTTCCTGGAAATAAGAGTGCACCACTTAATTACCAGGTATCTGGTAATAATCTAAGCGAACCGATTCAATTGACCGCCTTTGGAAATTTCGAAATATCAAAAGATGGCGTTGATTACAGGAACAGTCTGCAATACGCTCTTTCAGAAATAGCAAATAATCCGACTGTATCTGTTCGTTTTGCCCCCTTGTCAGAAGGAATGTCTATGGGTACAGTAATCCATAACAGTCCCGGAGCAATGAGCAAAACTTTGAACTTATCCGGTTCCGGGCGAGCAGCCGGATCGTCGCTATTCGATTTTAATACCTGTATTGCTCTTGGGGCTCCGGGAAGCGGGTTTACTGCTGTTACTGTATCTGGCGATGAGTTATGGCAATGTACCGCAGCTGGGCGCAATGGCACAAATGGTGTGCAAGTGAATGGCTTTGCCAACGGCACTGCACAACTGAATGAGGACTGGCTGATTTCTCCGGCGCTTGATCTTGCTGCAACCAACCTTCCGCTATTGCAATTTTATAGCTCAGTTTCCTTTTCAGGACCGACCCTTGAAGTTTTTGTTTCTAACAATTATAGTGGTTCGGGTAACCCCAATGCAGCCACCTGGACCAAACTGAATGCTAATTTTCCGCAAACAGGTACCAGTGGGTTTATTTCCTCCGGGGATGTTTTATTGCAGGATTACAAAGTCGGTAACGTTTATATAGGATTTAAATATACCAGCAGTGCTGCTACCAATGCTGCCCGATGGACTCTTGATGATATCTCTATTCGCGATGCGGACAACTTTATTATTGTTTCCCCTGCTTTACTTGATTTTGGTGAGATCTCCACCACGGAAGTTTCTGCTGGAAAACCTTTGACTTTTCAGTCACTTGGCAATGGCCCGATTTCCTGGCAGTTAGCACTTCCCTTTGAGTTATCCAAAGATTCAGTAACCTATACCAATCAACTAAATTACACGCCAGAGGAAGCCGCCTTGGAAAACCGTTTTTTTGTCAGGGTGCGCCCTTCTTTTAAGGCCTTACAAATCCGTGATTCGGTTCGTTTTGTTTCCGGAGTTTCCTCCGTGGCAAAAGTTGCAGTAATCGTTTCCTCTTTACCTGCCTCCGAAACTTTTGATGTGGTAACCCTCAATACCGAGTTTTTAGGCAATACTATATCGGCAGCTGGCCCAGCCAATAAAATCCTGCAGCGGGCAAATATTGTCGCAGTCATCAACAGGTTGCAGCCAGATGTATTAGCTATACAGGAAGTTACTTCCGATGTCGTTATGGCCAGCCTGATGGATGATTTAGGTGGGGTGTATGATTATATACTTTCAGATCGTTGGTCGTATAGTTTTAATCCTCCTGACCCAACTTTTCCTCCCCAAAAAATCGGCTTTATTTATAAAAAGGCAAATGTTTCGGTGTTGAGTTCGAGGGTGCTTTTCCGGGAAGTATATGATGCTGCGCGTACCGGAGCTCCTTCGCCTGTTTCAGGCTATCCAACAGGGACAAATTCCAGCTTTTTCGCCAGTGGCAGACTTCCTTTTATGGTTGAGTTTTCCGCTACCAATAGTACCGTTACCAAGCAATTTAAAGCAGTGGTACTTCATGGAAAATCCGGTGGATCCAATATTATTGACTGGCAACGCCGTCAGTATGACAACAAAGCCCTTTACGATACGCTGCAAGCATATCATCAGAACGACCCGGTTTTAATCCTCGGAGATTTTAATGACCGGTTGGCGGGCTCCATCAACCCCGGGCAAACAAGTAGTTATGGAATTTTCCTGAATGACCCCGTCAGCTTCCGTCCGGTTACGCTGCCATCAGATCAGGCAGGACTTACCAGCTTTTTAGGTTCAGGAAACAATATGATTGACCATATTATGGTAAGCAACGAATGGTTTGCAGAATACATCGACAGTTCGGCACAGCCGGTAGATGCCCGTAATTTTATAAATAATTATGCCAGCACCACCAGCGATCATCTGCCGGTTATGGCCCGTTTCGATCTAAAGGTTTCCAGTGTGCTGCCAGTTCAGTTACTTTCTTTGAGGGGTATTTCCAAAAAGGCAGGTAATCAATTGGATTGGCTGACTACAAGGGAGTCGGCTTTGAGTCATTTTGAAATTGAGCGTTCTGAAAATGGAATTTCATTTACAAGGCTCGACCGTGTGGCTGCTGTAGGTGCAGGCTCCGGTGTTTACACTTTTATGGATCCTCATCCAATTGCAGGCCTCCATTATTATCGGTTGAAAATGTTAGATCAGGATGGCCGCTATAAGATTTCACCTGTGGTAAAAATTGCCAATGCGGTGGTAGAATCCTCAGAAATGACTTTGTATCCTAATCCGGTACGAGGCAATGGGGTGCAAATAAGGCTTGCTGATGTGGATCCTTCAAGCCGTTTTCAGTGGCAAATACTGAATGCTGAAGGAAATCAGGTGGCTTCCGGAAATGGCTTGCTTTTTACTATAAATCAATCTGTTTCTGCAGTGAGTCAGAAACTTCCAGCAGGTATGTATGTTTTGAAACTGCGAGGTTCCAGCCAACAATATGCCACCCGCATGGTAATTTTGCGATAGTATAAAGGATAGATGAGCTATGTAATCCGGCCGGTTCCTAAAAAGAAGATCGGCCGGTTTGCTTTTCAGGAGACTTTCTATAAATCAATGAAGACAAAATTTTAAGTAATGAATGGGTTGGATAGTTCTTCCTGTTCTTTTTACAATTGCAAAGTAATTAAAAGTGGATAGTATCCTAGATTATTAATAGTAGTTTTTTTGAGAGGAGCTGCTAAATTCACCCATTACCAAAGCGGCTTTGGCCTGTTTATATGACAGTTGCGAAAGCAAAAACGATTATTTCAGATAGAAAGCCACCTTTTATGTAAATAAAAAAATTAAAAAAGTTTGTTTAGTTAAAAAAATAATATCACTTTTACACTCTAATTTAATCTTTTTATTATTAAGTGGGTTTATGATGACTGCCCGGGCTACCTTGAATACAACCGAAGCTGATTTGAAAAAATATATTTCCATTTATCGTAACGAACTGGTGGATAATATTTTGCCTTTTTGGGTACAAAACAGTCCCGATAAGGAGAATGGTGGTTTTTTTACCTGCCTCGATAGGGAGGGTAAGGTATTTGATACCGATAAGTTTATGTGGTTGCAAGGCAGGCAGGTATGGTGTTTTAGCCATATGTATGAGCATGTAGCTCCCAATCAGACGTGGTTGGATGTGGCTTTGTCGGGAGCTGATTTTATGCAAAAGCATGGACGGGATGCGGAAGGTAACTGGTATTTTTCACTCACCGCCGATGGGAAGCCCCTTGTTCAGCCTTACAATATTTTCAGTGATTGCTTTGTCACAATGGCTTTTGCTGCACTTGATCGCATAAAGCCTGATCCTGTATGGCAGAAAATTGCCCTGGATACGTTTGAAAATATTTTAAATAGGCGGGATAACTGGAAAGGAGTTTATAACAAAGCATATCCGGGTACGCGACCATTAAGAAATTTCAGCTTGCCCATGATATTATGTAATCTCGCCTTAGAGTTGGAGCATGTTTTAGGCAAGGAGCGGGTGGATGCATTTATTCCAGGGTTGGTAAAAGAGGTAATGGAGGTTTTTTACAAACCCGAATTGGGGCAGGTATTGGAAAATGTACAGGAAGACGGGAGTTTTAGTGACAGTTTTGAAGGGAGATTGCTGAATCCTGGCCACGCTATTGAAGCCATGTGGTTTATTATGGACCTTGGCAGGAGGATCGAAGACACGTTGCTGGTGGAGCAAGCAAAAGAAATTATGCTGAATACCCTTGAGTTTGCATGGGACGAAGAATATGGTGGTATTTATTATTTTCTGGATGTAAAAGGTTATCCGCCTCAGCAGCTTGAGTGGGATCAAAAATTGTGGTGGGTTCATGTAGAAGCATTGGTTGCTTTGGCAAAAGCATTTGCTTTTACCGGTGACCCTAGGTGTGCAGCCTGGTTTCATAAGGTTCATAAGTACACATGGATAAATTTTCGGGATGAAGAATTTGGCGAATGGTACGGTTACCTTAACCGACAGGGAGAGGTACTTTTGCCATTGAAAGGCGGTAAATGGAAAGGTTGTTTCCATATACCCCGGGCACTGTTGCAGGTTTCAAATACCCTTGCTGAAATGGCAAAGGTTTAAAAACATATTGATTAATTATTAATAATAAACCAAAGATAATGCTATGAAAAAGTTACTGCTCTTATGGGCTATTATCCTCACATCGGGGCTTATAGCTCTTGCTCAACAAAAAATTGTAACTGGCCGGGTTACAAATGCGCAAACAGGTATTGCTATGGAAGGTATTTCGGTAGTGGTAAAGGGTACAACCACTGGTACTATTACGGGTAGTAGTGGCGATTTTACCTTGAATATCACTAAAGGCAAAATACTCGTATTTTCCGGAATAGGTTTTTCTACTCAGGAAGTAAAAGTGGGAGACATTCCGCTGGAAATTAAGCTGGAAATTAACAATTCTAATCTTGGTGAGGTGATAGTGGTAGGCTACGGTTCTCAAAAGAGGGCAAACCTTACAAGTTCTGTTGCGGTGCTAAAAGGTGAAGAATTGATCAGGCGGCCCGTAGCAAGTGCGAGTATGACTTTGCAGGGTCTTGCTCCGGGTGTAACGGTACGTCAGGGTTCGGGGCAACCCGGTGCTGATGGTGGTCAAATTAATATCCGTGGTATCGGATCCATCAATAATAGTAGTGCTCCTTTAATTGTGGTGGATGGTGTGGAAGGTGTTAGCTTAAATGATATTGACCCCAATATCATAGAAAGTATCTCCATTCTGAAAGATGCCGCTTCAACTGCAGTTTATGGGGTAAGGGCTACCAATGGTGTTATATTGGTAAAAACAAAGCGTGGGCAAAAAGGACAGGCCTCTGTTTCCTACAATAGTTTCGTGAGCTTGCAGCAGCCTACCAATATGCCAAAAACCTTATCGGCTGTTGATAATATGATTCTCAATAATGAGCTCGTGGCCAATACCGGTTCTACTCAGTTACCTTATGAGCAATCTACAATTGATTTATATCGCAACACTGCACCTAATAATTTCACCGTATTCAATACCGATTGGCAAGATCTTATCTTTCAAAATACTGGTCTTATGCAAAACCACAACATTATAGTAAGTGGCGGTGGCGAAAAAGCATCCTTTTTAGCAAGCGGAACCTTACTTGATCAACAAGGGTTGATTGTAAATAATTCATTTCGCAAAATTGATCTGCGTTTGAATGGAGATATACAAATTTCTAAAAAAATTAAGTTTACCTCTGACATTTTTTATACAAGAGCTACCAATAAAACGCCTGATGGTATGGCACCTACCCAAATTATTCAGCGTGGCATTACCATGGCACGCAATTTTCCCGGTAAATTTGAAGAAGGAAAATATGGTGATGCAGGTCAATCGAATAATATTAACCCGATTGCCATGGCAGAAGCATCCAATACCCGCACTACCGAAACACCGACCCTGTCAATGCGTTTCGGAATAAGAGCGGAAATCATAAAAGACCTTTTTCTCGATTTAGCGTATAACAACAGAACATCTTATACCCAAACTGTAAGTCCGGGACGAACCTACAATGTGTTTACCCCAAACCCTATAACCGGTACCCTAAATCTTATAGGTCCTTTTGGAACAATTGATTCATCAATTAATTATTCAAACAACCGCTTTGAATCCAATCAGTATTTTGCATCTCTTACCTACGACTTCTTTCTTGGTTTGAATCATAAATTTAAGATACAGGGAGGTTTTCAGGCAGTGGATAACTTTAGCCAAAATGTATCTGCTACCCGGTTTGGTTTACAATTTCCCGACAGGCCTTATCTGAACCTTGCTACAAGTCAGCTACAACCACAAGTAGGTGGTGGTGCAACCGATAACGCTGTTGCAGGATTCTTTGGAAGGTTAAATTACGATTTTAATGAAAAATACCTTTTTGAATTTACAGGTCGGTACGATGGTACTTCCCGGTTTAGTCAGGCTTTCGATAATCAGCGGGGCTTCTTTCCTGGTGCAAGTGCAGGTTGGGTAATGAGTAAAGAAAACTTCTTTGATAATATTAAGTTTGTCAATTTCGCCAAAATAAGAGCATCTTATGGCGCATTGGGCAATCAGGAAGTTGGAGCTAACTATCCTTTCACTAGTACCCTTGATGCAGGTACAGCTTACTATTTTAATAATGTACTTACCCGTGGTTTTTCTTTAAATAATGTTCAAAATGTTAGTTTGGGTTGGGAAACCTCTAACCAAATGGATATCGGGCTCGATCTTGCCTTTTTTCAAAATAAATTAAATGTAACTGCTGGTTATTATGAAAAGCGGGTAAATAATATGATCATAAATGTCCCCAATCCTTTATATGTCGGTTTTGTAAGTAATGTAGCTTCGATACCTACCAATGCCGGTTCCATGATAAATAAAGGCTGGGAATTTTCATCTACCTGGAGCGATAATATTGGTAAATTAAAATATAGAATTACCGGTATTATTTCCGATGTAACCAATTTGGTTACCAATACAAGGGGACAGGATATTGTAACTTCTGCAGGTTTGATTGCAAGAGAAGGATTTCCTATAAATTCTTATAACCTGTTTAGAACAAACGGTTTATATCAGCAAGGCGATAACTTTAATACACCTTTTAATGGTACACGTCTTACAGAAGCAGGCGATATAAGATATATAGATTTAAACAAGGATGGCTTTATTAATGCCAATGACCGGGAATTGATGGGGAATAATTTTCCCAGATATGAATGGAGCACTGACCTTTTGGTTAGCTATGGAAGTTTTGATTTAAACACCTTTATTTATGGGGTAGGTATGCGTGATAATTATATTAGTGGTGTGGGCGTGCAGCCTTTTAATGCTGGTAATTGGATTGCTTCTGGCTTGGAGCCAGTGCTTGATCGATGGACACCTAACAATACCAATGGAAAATATCCAAGGTTGTATTCAGGTGGCAATGGCAACTATATACAGTCCGATTACTGGTTGCGTAATGGAGCTTTCTGGAGAATTAAGCATATTACTTTGGGATATAATGTTTCCAAGAAATTACTTGATATCGCAAAAATGCAACAGTTCCGACTTTATGTAAGTGTGGTTAATGCCTTCACCAAATCAAATTACGAGCCGGGTTTCGATCCTGAAATCAGCAATACAGGGGGCGCCTTTTATCCTATCATGCGCACTTTTACTGCCGGTGTAAATGTTCGCTTTTAGTAGAATAAAGATAAATGAATGTCCACAAGAACCTCATACCATGTAAATAGGGTAAACATAAGTTTGAAAGGACTTTATTCGATAGGATTGAATGACATAGTGACCAATAATTATTATTAAAACAGAGTATATGAACTATACAAATAAAATAATCGCTTTCGGTATTTCGGCTATGGCTATAGCCACTACCTCGTGCAACAAATATTTAGACAGGTTGCCGCTTGATACCATTACTTCAGAAGCTTTTTTTGAGAATGCAACCCAAGTTGATCAGGCGCTTACAGGGGTTTACAATGCTTATGGGGTACGTACGGTTAGTCCAGGTTTTGGTAATCCTACCCCTTATTATTCCAAAATGGATTTGTACACAGAAATAGGACTAGAAAGAGGCTTAAATGGTACTATTGGTAGTGGAGCTTATAGTCCAGCAAGTGGAACGGTAGTGGAACTTTGGGCTGCTTTTTATCAGGTTATTCAACGGGCAAATACTTTAATTTTTAATATGAAGAGGGCACAGGGTGTAATGAATCCTGCAGAATACAGACGCATTGAGGCTGAAGCTAAAGTACTGCGTGCTGCCGCCTACTGGCATTTAATTGTTTATTGGGGAGATGTGCCATTTTTTACAGGCCCGCTGGAGCAGGAAGCTTTTTTTAATGCTACCAGAACACCTGTTAAGCAAATCATTGATTTTTTAGTACCAGATCTGCGGCAAGCTGCAACCGTTTTAGATTGGCAACCCCGTGATTTTGGAAGGGTAAGCAGGGGGGTTGCTTTGGGAACTGCTGCACGTATTGCCATGGTAGATCGCCGGTATAGCGATGTGGTAAGCCTCACCAACGAGATTATAACAAGCAATCAATACGATTTGAACCCTTCTTTTCAAAATCTTTTCCGCAAAGCTGGTCAGGAATCAAATGTGAACCGGGAAATTATGTTCATCTATCCTTTTGGGAATGTAGACGGCGGTTCCTTTAACTACCTGAATCTTGTGTTGGGTTCCCGTAATCAAGGCGGTCAGTCAAGCCATTTCCCTACCCAATTTTTAGTGGACTTATTTGAATGTACGGATGGTAGAACCATTGATCAGTCGGCTCTTTATAATCCTGCACAGCCAAATAAAAACAGAGATCCCCGCATGAAACAAACGGTGATTGTGCCTGGCGATACCGTAATTGTTCAAGGATTTAATAGCATGATTTTTTCTTCTACTGATCGCAGGCTTTGGTTATTTAATCCAATTAACAGGCAAATTACAGCCTCTACCATCAACAATCTTGATAGTTCTAATATTTTTGGCCCACGATTGAATGGAGCAGGTAATTTATGGCAAAAATATGCACAGGATCGGGATGTAAATGGAACAGCAGGCAATTCTTATAAAGTAGGCTGGGTATATATGCGTTTTGCTGAAATACTATTGATGAATGCGGAGGCAAAAATGGAATCAGGCGCGCCTGCAAACGATGTAGCAGCACCGGTGAACCGGGTAAGAACAAGGGCGGGCATGCCCAATGTTGCTGCCAATGTACTGGCCAATCCTGCCGAGCTCAAAGCTTTGGTTCGCAGGGAGATAACGATTGAATTTGCATCAGAAGGGATTCACATGGCCGATATGCGTCGCTGGGATAATGGTGCCTATGCAGCCAAAGTGATGTCAGCACAAATTTATGGTCAGCCGTTGTCTAATATGCGGCTTGAGCCGGGAGTAGGAGTCATTTTCAACAATCCCGCACCGTCTCCTGTATTTGATCCTGTTTACAAAGTACCGGTATCATGGCCCAACGCGGATGCATTGCGGTTAAAGCGTGAGTTAAGAATTTTCAATGCGAACCAGCATATTTTATGCCCAATCCCTCAAAGCGAAATTGATAAAGTACCTTCCTTGGTTCAAAATCCGGGTTGGTAAGCAAAAGGCATTCGATAGAACACTTGTATTCGGTTTTTACATAAAAGAGGTTGTTTCCCATAAGGAGGCAACCTCTTTTATGATTTTGCTATTATTTTCAGAAAGAGCCGTATATATATTCACGATGCAATAACAAAGCAAAGTCATCAGGGGACAAGGTATGTAGAATGCTTTCAGGGTTCGGGATCCAGATTTTGGGTACCTACTTTGTCGGAATGAGGGCAGCAGGGAAATCATCAAGGGATACAAAGGAATCTAGGTTATTCAAAATGTATGCAGGTTCTTAGTACATTGGTTTTACAGCGAAGGTTTTTGGTTACGAACATTGTTTCAATATAAATATATTGCCGTACCTAATCTATTCTTCATTCTTATTTGCAAAAATAAGGAAGCCTCCCTTGTTGGATAAATGTAGAGCATCTTTTCCTGTATTTTTTTAAATGTAGTTTATAAGGCATACACTCGTTCTCCTACTCAATGTGTATGTAATCAAGAATATGGTAACTAAGCAGGATTATGGCAGCACAATATGGCAACAAAAAACGCCAGTTATATTAAAATGGATAACTGGCGTTTATATATTATTCAAAACCTTTATTTTATAAAAGGATATTGGTTTTTAAACCAGGAGGGAGATTCTCTTATCCCTTCGTAAAAGAAGAAGCATTCGCCCTTAAAGCCATTGTTCCTATTGGTTTTAATCATTTCTGTAAGAAATACGTTGGATGCTACATAAGGACCAACCTTTAGTAATACGCCTGGATAAAAATCTACCTTGGGATTTCTGTATAAGCTTTTTTGCTGTGCTACGGTAGCATTATAAGCATTAATATCGTATCGGTAGCACTGTGGTAAAATGGCATCCACATATCCGCTATCTACCCATTTTGGCCAGTCCTGCAGGTATTCGGTTAGCCCAAAAGGAAACGGACTTGGAGAAACTGTAAATTCTATGGTTGGTTTAATAGCCTTTACTTCATTGCGCAGGCGGCGGAGGTAGTCAGTAAGTTTATTGGCCCGCCAATTTATCCAGCTTGCGGTAGCAAAATTGGCAGGTGGTGATGCACCTCCATTTTCAGCTTTGTATAAATCTACAGTGTAAGGGTCGTATCCGCCTTCTGTAGGCATAGCGGGCATTCTGTCGTCTCCCTGCAAACCATCTACGTTGTATTTGGTAGCTACTTCTATAAAAAGATCAGTCATAAATTGCTGAACTTCCGGGTGTAATGCATTAAGCCAGTCAAAACCATTTTTTACAACGAGGTTTCCACTAACATTTTTGGAAGCCCAATTTGGTTTTGCTGCAACAATGGCACCACCATTCGCTGAAAAAGACGCTGCAAAACCATATTCGAACCAGGCATGTACTTTAAGCCCTTGTGCATGGGCTTCATCAATACATTCCTGTAGTGGATCACGCCCGGCCATACTTTCCAAAATTGGCCTTCCAATCAGCGTATTCATCACCGCACTTGGGTACATGGTGCGTTGATTATTGTACACTACCATAAAAATATTATTGATACCAGCTACTTTGCAGTTGGTTACCATCTCTTTTATGTTGGCTCTTGAGTTGAGGGCAGTACTTGCTGTTGTTGTCACCCAAACACCTCTCAATGCAGCAGTATCCCAAACAGGTTTAGGTGCTTCCTCTGGCGGAGGGGGGGTAAAGGTAACAATAGTTGGTTTTTTACAGGAAACTATGGTTAAGCCTGCAAGGAAGGCAATCAATAGAACTTGAGCAGTTTTGTAGCTCCTGAATTTTTTGACAAGCATTTTTAAAATTTTAAATTACAGAACAAACTTAATAATAATAATTATAAAGTTAAAATCTATTTTTAATTATTCTATTCTTTTAACAATAATCAAATTCGTTAATATCGGAAAGGAAAATAGGGAGCAACGAGCTCCCTATTTTATGTTCCTAAAATTTGTTATTAAAATACGTAATTATTAAATGGTATTTTAACCAAACCAATTAATCAACCAAATAACTTAATCTCTAAATCAACCAATTACCTAATTAACTAAATTACCCAATTAACTATTTAACCTATTACCTAATTAACTATTTAACCAATCACCTAATTAACCCAATTAACCAACTAACCCAATTAACCCAATTAACCCAATTAACCCAATTAACCAACTAACCCAATTAACCAATTAACCCAATTAACCAATTAACCATTTAACCAATTAACCAAATTAACCCAATTAACCCAATTAACCATTTAACCAATTAACCCAATTAACCAATTAACCCAATTAACCATTTAACCCAATTAACCATTTAACCAATTAACCAATTAACCAATTAACCCAATTAACCAATAAACCCAATAAACCCAATTACTTAATTACCTTAAGAGTTACCTGCTTTTCAGGATGATTAGCATCCCTTATCGTAACAAAATAGACGCCTTTTGCAAGGTTCGATGCAGGCATATTTATCAGGTTTTCCCCTTTATCAAGCATTCGCTCCGTGCTTTGTAATAAAGCCCCTGAAGCATTTATTAAGGCCACACTCACTTTGCTTTGTTCGTTCATATACACACTGAGGGACAAATCATTAACAATAGGGTTTGTGCGGATATTGGCTGAAAAAGTGCCAACTTCAACCTTCTGTACCATTACAATGTCAGTGTAGGTAGCTCTTCCGTCTTTATCTACCTGCTGCAGGCGATAGAAGTTTCTACCCTTGCTTACTGCCTTATCTTCAAACTGATAATTTAAAGGAAGTTTGCTGTTTCCATCAACAGCTTTGGTAGCTTCAAAACCAATTTGTTTGAAATCTGTTCCATTATTTGATTTTTCAATATGAAAGCCCTGATTGTTGTTTTCTGAAGCCGTGATCCAGCTAATACGGGCAGTTTTATTTACCAATTCTGCATTAAAAGCACCGAGGGTAACAGGTAATATTTCCGTACCCGTTTTGGTAGCCTGTATACCATTGTTGGTACTCAAATAAAATACTGTGTATTCTCCATTAGCTTCCATTTTGTAAGCAGCATCTCCAGTTCCGTTGGCATTCGTTACATAAGAGTCAGAAGAAAGTCCTGCGCCTACATATAACGAATCTCTTCCGAAAGTACTTACATTTCCTTCATCGCTTACCAAAAGGGCAGTCATTCTGGTACCTGCATTGGAATTATTGCCCCCACCAAAAATCAGAAACTTCTTATCGTTTGGAGTAATCAGGTACCTCATGCCACCATATCCTACAGAAGCTTGTCCGTCGCCCACGCCATCTGCAATGGCAAATACAGCAGTGCCTACGCGGGTATCGCCTGATTTAGGGCCTACAGTAATTCTACGGGCTGGTCCACCCCCCGAAGTAATCCATAGGTCAGAAGTAAGGCTGTTGGTTATAGGATCAAGGGCACGATTAGCCCACTGACTTACGCCCGTTGGGGTGGTAGTTACTACAATCTTGCTTTCCAGTGAATAACTAATTCCGTTAAAGGTACTAAGCATGTATATATTGATGGAGCCAACCACTCCGCCAGCATTGCCCGCACCACTTCCATATAATATAGTATTGCTACCAGTGCCAGAAATACTAAAGGCGTCGCCAGTTCTCTCTGTTACATCAACTGCAATTTGGGTAGGATTGGCCGCTTGATTAGCCCAACGATAAATGGTCCAGGCGCCTGCGCCGGTTGCAAGGGATGCTGCATAAATAACCCCATCAGAAGTTACCCGAATTTTACTATACTTGAACCCTTCGCCACCAACACCTGTGGTGCTTAACTGGCCTTCCTGTGCACCCGTTTCGGCATTTAAAATGTAAATACCATTCCCTCTTTTGGCTACCAATAATTTATTGGTAACCGGGTTATAATCAAGGCTATTAACATCATTCCCAGCTCCAAACCAAACCAAATTTCCGGTTACTGCTAGTTCAGTCCATTGCGCTGTAAATGGTTGAGCTTTTCCTAAAAATACAGCGAATAAGAGTGCTGCAACTGTGTAAAGTTTCTTCATAAAGCAAATTTTATATTGTTTAGGCAATAAAAGTAAAAAAATATATTAAGTAATCCGCCTTATTAAAAATATTTTTTTATCTTTTTTTAAATTATAGGGAGAATAACAGCTTTCTAAGCCAATTTTACTTTCTAAGTTAAATTTTTCAATGGTTATACACAATTCCTTCGTTTCCAGCAGATTGAGTGCTATGTTTTCTGAATTTTGCATTAAGAGATTGGGTCATTTACCTATCTATGCCCATATTTATTAAATTGAAAAATCTTGATTCTCTGATGGAAATGGATTGCTTGAAGCGTATTTAGCGAACCTACCGCTACAAACTAAAAGAGCATAGCCTATCGATTTTGCAATAAATAGTTGTTTTAGCTTCAATTTGGAAATTTTGTCAGTCTTTAGTGAGGTGGCATCACATTTGACAGTTAAAGACATAAATATAATTATCTAACTAAATTTTCAATAAGATTATGGCTACAGGAAGTATTCGCGTACAAACGGAAAATATCTTTCCGATCATTAAGAAGTTTTTATACAGTGATCATGAGATCTTTTTAAGAGAGTTGGTCAGTAATGCGGTGGATGCCACTCAAAAACTGAAAACACTTTCCGGGGTAGGAGAGTATAAGGGCGAGTTGGGTGAACCCAAAATTGAAGTGGTTATAAATGCCAAAGAAAAAACCATCAGCATCATTGATCAGGGTATAGGCATGACTGAGGAAGAGGTGGACAAATACCTTAATCAGGTGGCTTTTAGCAGTGCTGAAGAGTTTCTAGCCAAATACAAGGGGCAAAACGAATCCAATATTATAGGGCATTTCGGTTTGGGATTTTATAGCTCCTTTATGGTGGCCGATCGGGTGGAGGTTTTTACAAAAAGCTGGCGGGATGGGTCAGAAGCTGTGCGTTGGGAATGTGATGGAAGTCCTGAATATACCTTGGAAACATCCCAAGAGAAGACCGAGCGAGGAACGGAAATCAGGCTGCATGTTGCAGGCGATAGCGAAGACTTTCTCGATCCATTTAAGTTGAAAGGGATACTTACCAAATTTTGTAAGTTTTTACCTGTACCTATTTTTTTTCGTGATGCAAATGCTACTGTAGAAGAACCTAAAGAAGGAGTAGAACCAGTTGCTCCCAAGCCTATCAATAATACTAATCCTGCGTGGACTAAAAAACCAAGCGATCTGACCAAGGAAGATTATGAGTCTTTTTACCGGGAATTGTATCCCATGTCGGAGACACCGTTGTTTTGGATTCATTTGAATGTGGATTATCCATTCAACTTAACCGGCATTTTGTATTTCCCTAAAATCAAACACAGCTACGAAATCCAAAAGGACAAAATCAATCTTTATAGCAATCAGGTATTTGTTACCGATGAGGTTAAGGACGTAGTACCTGAGTTTTTGATGCTGTTGCATGGCGTAATTGACAGCCCGGATATTCCCCTGAATGTAAGCCGGAGTTACCTGCAGGGCGATCCTAATGTAAAAAAGATCAACGCACATATCACTAAAAAAGTGGCAGATAAACTCGACGAAATCTTCCGCAATGATCGTGCTGATTTTGAAAGTAAGTGGGAAAGTCTCGGTCTGTTTGTAAAATATGGCATGCTTACCGATGACAAGTTTTACGACAAGGCAAAATCCTTCTGCGTATTAGAAGTGGCAGGCAGCGGCAAATTCATGACCATTGATGAATATATGATGGCAGCGGAAACTTTGCAAACCAATAAGGATAAAAAAAGGGTGGTGCTTTATACAACAGATGAAGTACAACAGGACGCTTATTTGAAGGCAGCAACGGCAAAAGGCTACTATGTTGTTAAACTCAATGATCTGATTGATGCAAGCTGGATTGGTCAGATGGAAATGAAACTGGAGAATGTGCAGTTTGTTAGAGTAGATGCGGATATTGCTGACAACTTAATTGATAAAGACGAAAACAACGATAGCTTACTTACTATTGAACAATCTGGAGCTTTGGTTGATTTATTTAAAAATAAAATAACCATGCCTACCGCTGTAGTAGAGGTAAAAGGTTTAAGTAAGGAAACTGCACCGGTAGTGGCAACCCGTCCCGAATTCAGCCGCCGGATGAAAGATATGGCGCAAGCTAATGGCGGTGGCGGAATGATGGGATTTTATGCCAGTATGCCCGACGAAGTAAACTTTACCTTAAATGGCAATCACCCCATTCATGGACAGATTCTGGAAGAAACTGATGAAGCCAAAAAGGGGAAACTGGTTAGGAATCTTATTGACCTTGCCTTATTGAGCCAAGGTATGCTAAAGGGTAGCGATTTGACAGAATTCATTCATCGCAGTGTGGAATTATTGGATACGAATAAGCCAGCAATTATTACCGAAGGATAACTTATTTTGTTAATATTTTTTTAAAAGGCCAGGCATATTTGTCTGGTCTTTTTTAATTGAAGAGGCTATTATAATTTACCAGTTGCTGGAGTAAATTCAAGAACACTGCCTTCGAGCCAGTTCATTTTTTGGGCATGAAATATTTCTATAAATCCGGCCTGAAGCCATAATTTTTTGCATTGTGGATTAGCATACAAAATGGTCATAGGTCTTGGATGATGCGCCAGACTTTTCATAACCTGTTGTATAAAAGATTTCATGATTACTTCATCAAAGGGATTGAATAAAAAAATGACTCCTGTAGCAGGATCAATAGGGTATTTAACTGCGTCCACGCAATCGACATCCCATTCGGCATCAGGATATTTATGATCCAAAGCTTCCAGATTGTTAAGTGCATCATAGCACATTTCCGGAGAAATATCGAATCCTGAAACCTTTCTGAATCCAGAATAAAGAGCCATCGCCATAACCCTTCCTTTACCACAACCGGCATCAAGGAATCCCGTTTGTTTTTGAGAGGTACTTAATCTTTCAAAAAGGAGCTCTGCAATATAATAATTGATAGGTTGATAAATGCTGGCATGTTTACGGTCTTTTTCACTAACTGATTTTATCAGGTCGTCGGTCCCGGTTGTTTGTAAGCCATATTTTTTTTCACCGCGTATTTCGTGCCGGATCATAAAAATAGCTAATGGAAAATTCCAATTGATGCCAATAAAAAAGAAGTATCGGGTATATTGCCACCAGATTCCGGGAGATTTATTCACCTTGGTTCGGTTTGTTTGATGTCAATTACTTTCAGTTGAATTTTTCGTTCGCCATTCCATTCGTTTAGGTCAATGGAAAAGGCAACATCTATAGGAATATTGGGTTGCAGCAAACTAAATTTTTCTGCTATTCCGAATCCGATTCCATTAAAAGTGATACCGTTTTGCATCAAAGAAAACTTAATATGATTTTCTTTTACAATTTTGCTTTGTCCTGTTTCATATACGTCTCTGGCAACAAAAACTGGTCTCAGATTTTCCGGGCCAAAAGGCTCCATCCGGCAAAGCGTTTTATAAAAATTGGTAGTAATGTCTTTGAAATGTATTTCGGCATCCACCATTATTTGTGGTACAAGCATCTCCTCTGTTATAGAAGCCTGAACCACTTTTTCGAACATCTCTTTGAGGGCAGGTACATTTTCTCTTTTTAGCGTGAGCCCGGCAGCATAAAAGTGCCCTCCGTAGTTTTCCAGCAAGTCCTTGCAAGCATGTATGGCTTCGTAAATATTAAAACCAATAACACTCCGGGCTGAGCCAGCCACTTTATCACCACTGTCAGTCAATATAATGGTAGGTCGATAATATTTTTCAATTAGCCTTGACGCAACAATACCAACAACCCCTTTTGCTTTGCCGACTTCCTGTTCATCATTTGATACGGACCCCCAATCTGGGTGGTAAAGTAAGGTGGACTTTGCCGAAAGCAGTTTTGTGTCTCCCTCAATCATTGCGATTGCTTGTATGGTGATGGAGCTATCCACCTCACGGCGGTCGGTATTGTCGGCATGTAATTGCGAGGCAAGGGCTTCTGCTTTTTCTTCATCCTCTGCAATAAATAGTTCCACTGCTTTTTTTGCATCATCCATTCGTCCTGCAGCGTTTATTCTTGGGGCAATACCAAAAACAAGGCTAGTCACCTGTATTTCTCCTTTTATCTCTGCCCGGTTCAAAAGTGCTTTTACACCCACCGAAGGATTTTTGGCTACTTTTTGAAGACCATAATAAGTCAGTATCCTGTTTTCATCCTGAATGGGAACGATGTCGGCGGCAATAGCAATCGCCACAAGGTCAAGGTATTCTTGCCAACGGCTATCGGGTAAATCATAATGTTTACAAAGTGCCTGTACGAGTTTAAAACCTACCCCACAGCCACATAACTCTTTAAATGGATAATGACAATGAGGCTGCTTGGCATTGAGGATAGCAATAGCCGGGGGCAGCGTATCATCCGGCAAATGGTGGTCGCAAATAATGAAATCTATACCATGGCTTGAAGCGAGCCCAACAAGTTCTACAGATTTTATACCACAATCAAGCGATATGATCAGGTCAAATTTTTCCTGAATGGCATATTCTATACCTGCTTTGCTTACGCCATATCCTTCCCGATAGCGATGTGGAATATAAAAGTCAATATTGGCATGCATGCTTTTCATGAAGCGCACCATCAACGCAACAGCCGTTGTGCCATCCACATCGTAATCCCCATAAATAAGAATCTTTTCTTTTTTTTCGAAGGCAGCAACCAATCTTTTGGCAGCCTTATCCATATCCTTCATGAGGAAAGGATCATGAAGGTTGGCTAACTGCGGTCTGAAAAAAGCCTTGGCTTCCTCAAAATTCCCAGGTCCTCGTAGGGCAATAAGCTGGCATACGATCTCCGGCATTAGAAGATCCCTCACTAAAATCCTCGTTTTTTCTGGATCAGCTTTTTGTAATGTCCACCGTTTTTCCATCAGTTTGTAAAAATAACAAAACTAAAAATGAGGAATGGTGGAAGTTTAATAACTCCGATCCGTAGTGTAGCGGACCAATTGTTCAAGAGCCTTATTGGCTTCATTTTGGGGCAAGGTATTTAATATGCCCATCGATTCATCCCGAAATGCATTCATTTTTTCCTTTGCGTATTCAATTCCGCCTGTTTGATTCACTTTTTCTATAAGAATCTTCACTTTTTCCTTGTCCCGGTTTTGATTTTTAAGGATATAGATGGCTTTTCTGCGTTCAACTTTATCTAGTTGTTGTAATGTATAAATAAGGGGGAGAGTCAGTTTTTTTTCTTTAATATCATTACCAGTAGGTTTTCCTACATCTTCATTGCCATAGTCAAACAGGTCATCTTTAATCTGAAAGGCCATACCCGCTTTTTCTCCAAAGAGCATTACTTTTTCTGTAAGCGCTTCATCCTTTGAAGTACTCCATGCACCGGCTCCACAGGCAGATGCCAAAAGAGAAGCTGTTTTATTTTTGATGATTTCATAATAAATTGACTCATCAAAATTAAGTTTACGGGATTTTTCCATTTGTAAAAGTTCCCCTTCACTCATTTTTCTGACCGCATGGCTCACAATCTGCAGAATTTTATGCTCATTGTTATCAAGGGACAACAAAAGCCCTTTACTGAGTAAATAATCACCCACTAATACGGCCACTTTATTCTTCCACAAGGCATTTATAGAAAAAAAACCTCTTCTTTCATTGGCCTCGTCCACCACATCATCATGAACAAGGGTAGCAGTATGAAGTAATTCCACCAACGAAGCAGCATTAAAAGTACTTTCTGTGGCCTCTCCAAAAAGTCTTGCAGAAAGAATGACAAACTTTGGACGAAGCTGTTTCCCCTTTCTATTGATAATATAATGGGTAATTCTATCCAAAAGGGGCGCCTGACTTTTAACAGCAGCTTTAAACCTCTTTTCAAAAAGGTCTAAATCTGAAGCAATGAGTGAAAAATCAGGTTGTTTTTCCATTTTATGCCGCAAAGTAATGCCATAAAAAGGGTATTTACCCTTGTTTTTCAATATATTATGGGTTGTTTGTACAAAAATTGAATATTTGATGCCTAAATTTTTTTTTATTCAAACTCTAATGCTATTTTTGTCTCGATATACCCTTGGAAATAAAATATTTAACTAACTATTATGGCAATTAAAAAGTACACATTATTAGCCTTCTTCCTGCTGTTCATGGCAGGTGGGGCATTTGCGCAATTGGCCGGAATTCTCGATTATTCGGATTCTTCCAAAGTTCCTGCGAGCCGAATGGCTCAACAAAATGAGTGGGCCAATGGCTTACCCGGATCTCCATTCCCAGCCCGTCCCCGTGATGCATGGCAATTTGGAGTTTTCGGTGGTTATGCTGGTTTATTCGCTGATGTGAATACCGCCCCCGGTTATAATTTTGGTCTTTCTATCAGGAAAGCACTTGGTTACATGGTATCTGT
>JBBQXO010000036.1:0-34116 GCA_038209595.1 Chitinophagales bacterium | reverse complement strand
TTTTTGTTGCTCCAATTTTAGCATTAGGTATTTTCTTTTTCATCCGTTATAGACGTCATAAATTTTGGCCACTTTATTTTGGCTTTACTCTTTTTTCCCTTTACGCCTTCTTCTTTGGACTTGTGCCATACCTTCCGAGTTATGGTGGATATGTTCGTTATGCGGTTGGTATATTATTATCTGCTGGCCTAGGTTATTACGCTATTAAAACAATAAGACAGTTTATAGAAACTAAACAAGCTGAATTGCAAGTTTCAACTCAAGAAAGAGCTAAAAATGTGCAAACAAAAGTTGCTGAAAAAGCACTAGAAAATCATTTTTGTCCTTCATGTGGAAAGGACTTTATCATTAAGAAATGGGAATTTCCATTCAAAAATAACGTAAGTGACGCTTACAAACTTGTCACTGATTTTTGCAGACATTGTGGACTTGAACTTTTTAAAAATTGCAATAAATGTGGTAATAAAAACTTTGCACATCTTCCTTTCTGCTCATCTTGTGGAACAAAACCGACAACTGAAAAATGAGAAAAACGGCTTACAACAGCACCTACAAGAAATTGGCGGTTCAGTGGTTAAACCTGCCTACCGGCAGGCAGGTGAAGCTTTGTATCTCGCACATGCGGGATTTTGTGGTGGCAGACAGTTTTGTGCTTCGAAATCGCCAACTTCTTGTAGCTGCAAACCGTTATACGCTGCAAGACATAAAATTAACGATATTCCATTTATAACATCGTTTCTGTTGTGATGTCTGCCTTACCAAAATGAAAATGGGTCTGCAAAAAATAGCCGATACCAAAAGCATCTTCATCCAAGTAAATACCATGATGTTTCACTTTTGATAGTGTGCCAATCTTAAAGCGGTCATCAACTTTTCCGTTATGTAGGTTGAGGCAAATAGTGAAACTGTTTCTGTCAATTTTTACAATCTCAACTCAGTTGTTGTATAAGTAGAAATTTCATATAGTTTAGTGTTTTTTGTCTTTGGGTGGAAATGGGTCGTTTCCATAACTGTTTTTATTTTGAATTTTACCATCTTTCCCTAAAATGGTTAATTCCGATTGTTGATCTTTGGCAATCTCCTTTCCGATTTTCAAAGCATCTGCTTTGGTATCTGTTTTTGCAGTCAATTTAGTGTTTCCTTGACCTTTTACGCCCCAACCGTCTTTGGTAGGCACAACGTATTGATTTTTACCTTTTGCCATTTTTTACCTATTTAAAATTATCCGTTATTCTTTTCTTGTCTTCATTTTCCTTATCGTTCTTGTGATACAATTCAATGAAAGTAATTTTTTGTTCGTCAGGAAAATGAGCATAAATCAATCTCAATCCTGAATTTACTCCTCTGCCTTTTAAACTATCGCAAGCAATTTTTTTTACTTTTATAATGCAAGTGCTAATTCCTAAATTGTTTATTTCAAAACTGAATGGTGGTTTTTCATTTGGCCTTACTTTCAAAATAGTTTTGATGTCTTCCAAATCATAAACCAAACTTCTATATTTTTTTAATAGGCGTTTCAAGTCTTTATCAAACTCCGAAAGTGTGTTAAATACTATCATGATTACTCGTTTTCGGTTTCATCATAAACTCTTACCGAATAAGGTAACTCTCTATAAAATGCTAAATTATAGCTAATATCTTTTCCTTCGTCTGTAACCTCCCAAGGTAAATCTTTATGAGAATAATCACTAATCATATTCGCAGACCAATCACTCATCAGCTCAATTACTCTGTCAATGACTTCCTTTTCGCTTGCCCTTAGTTCTGTTAAATCAGCTTTCTCTAATGGCAAATAGCGAGTTTGAGGATAACCGTGATAATCTGTTTTTACTCTTTGCAATTGCCCCTTATCAATCATTTGATTAATGATTGTATCTAACTTTTGCGGCACTGGGCCAAAAGGTAATTTGCGATACTTAGCACCTGTTAAATGCTCCTCATACAATTCATAATAATTGAAGTCAGAAAAATAAAGCAGCTTGTTAAGAACTGTTTCACCAACATTGGGCTTACCAGCACAACGTTCAAGAATATACAACAAGACATTTTTAAACTTATTGACTTGCAGCGTAGGCACAGAAATACGTTCTTCTTCTTTCTTTACCTTTTTTTCCTCTTTCCCATCAACATCTTGCCTTGCGGAGAAATCTTTAGACATAAAATCATCCAACGAAAACTCCAAAACAAATGATAGCTTTTGCAATTCAAGAATATCAACACCTCTGTTTCCTAACTCAATTTGAGCCAATGACGGTCGGGAAATTTTGACACTTTTCGCCAGATCTTCCTGAGACAACCCCTTCATTTTACGAAGTTCAGTTATCCTCTGACCTATTTGCTTTTGTGACAGTTTTATGTTCATATCAATTTTTATTACGCTTCAACAAGGCAAAGATAACTATTGTTTTAAAATAAAACAATCTATTGTTCTATTTTTATAAAAAGATAGCTTTCAACCATTAGCCAATTCCGCAGGAGGTTGATGTTGCAGGTTTGGTGACAAATGGCTTGGAGCCTTTGCATCTCGGGGCGCAAGGTCCCCTCCGGAAGACGTCGCTTAGAAGAATAGGGAGGTGTGGCATACCTTGCCAAAAGCGCTTCTCCGTAACGTCTCACTGCCGCAGGCGGTTGATGTTGCGGGTTTGGTGACAAATGGCTTGGAGCCTTCGCATCTCGGGGCGCAACGTCCGCTCCGGAAGACATCGCTTGGAAGAATCGCGAAGTGGCATCCCTTGCCGAAAGGGCTTCTCCGTAACGTCTCACTGCCGCAGGCGGTTGATGTTGTGGGTTGGTGACAAATGGCTATGGAGCCTTCGCATCTCGGGGCGCAACGTCCGCTCCGGAAGACGTCGCTCAGAAGAGTAGGGAGGTGGCATACCTTGCCAAAAGGGCTTCTCCGTAACGTTTCACTGCCGTTGGCGGTTGATGTTGCGGGTTGGTGACAAATGGCTTGGAGCCTTCGCAACTTGGGGTGCAACGTTCCATCCCGAAAACATCGCTTGGAAGAATCGCGGAGTGGAATCCCTTGCCGAAAGGGCTTTTCCGTAACGTCTCACTGCCGCAGGCGGTTGATGTTGTGGGTTGGTGAAGAATGGCTTGGGTGCCTTCGCATCTCTGGACGCAACGTTCCATCCCGAAAACATCGCTTAGAATAATCGCGGAGTGGAATCCCTTGCCGAAAGGGCTTCTCCGTAACGTCTCACTGCCGCAGGCAGTTGATGTTGCGGGTTGGTGAAGAATGGCTTGGGTGCCTTTCCGCACCTTTTGGCCGATGGTCGGTGAGGAGCCAACCACATTTTAAAAAGGGAGCATCCTCCCCTTCAAAACACAATCCCGGCTTTCTATCCTCGGCCGGAAATCCTACCTTGCAGGCGATGGAAAAAAAACTGTTTTTACTCGATGCCATGGCGCTGGTTTTTCGGGCTTATTATGCGCTTATTCGCAGCCCACGTATGACAAGTACTGGTAGGAATACCAATGCACAATTTGGATTTACCAATACGCTGATTGATCTGATCAACAACAAAAAACCTACCCACCTTGCGGTATGTTTTGATACGCATGCGCCCACCGAAAGAGAGCAAACCTATGCCGACTACAAGGCCAACCGGCAGGATGCCCCGGAAGATATCCTGAGTGCGATCCCCGATATCAAGGCCATTGTAAAGGCCATGAATATCCCCTGTATTGAACTTGATGGCTACGAAGCCGACGATATTATTGGCACCCTTGCCTGGGAAGCAGCCGATGCGGGTTACGAAGTGTTTATGGTAACGCCTGATAAAGATTACGGGCAGTTGGTGCGGGACAATATAAAAATCTATAAGCCCGGTTATCAGGGAGGCAGTGTAGAAATTATGGGCCCCAAAGAGATTTGTGAAAAATGGAATATCGAACGGGTAGATCAGGTGATTGATATACTCGGGCTTATGGGGGATGCTGTAGACAATATCCCGGGAATTGCCGGAGTAGGCGAAAAAACAGCCGCCAAATTGCTGAAAGAATATGATACGCTGGAAGGGGTGTTGGAAAATGCAGACAAGATCAAAGGAGCCTTGGGCGAGAAAGTGCGCAAGGGTAAGGAAATGGCCATTTTAAGCAAACAACTTGCCACCATCATAACCAAAGTACCCGTAGCTTTTCATGAAGAAGATTTTAAAATAAGCGCTTACAACCGCGGAGCCCTGGAAACCATTTTTAAAGAACTCGAGTTCAAAACCTTTGGCAAAAGAATTTTTGGAGATCAGTTTGATATTGGCGCGGCAAAATCGGCAGTTGGTGTTCAACAGGATTTATTTTCCCAATCGGAGGCAAGCCCGGTTACCCAAAATCCTGCGCAGGAAAGCGAACAAGAGGAAATTGTTGAACTGCGCACCCTCAGTGATATTTCCGTTCAATACCATTTGGTGGAAACCAAAGAAGACCGGACCGCCTTGCTTAAAAATCTGCAAGGGTATAAAACCATTTGCTTTGACACCGAAACCACCAATATTGATGCCAATCTTGCGGACCTTGTAGGGCTTTCTTTTTCGGTAGAATCCGGGGAAGCCTGGTATGTGCCTTGCCCCGAAGACAGGAAGCAAACCGAAGAAATCCTTCTGTTTTTCCAACCCCTTTTTGAGGACGAAAGCATTACCTGGGTAGGACAAAATCTCAAGTACGATTTACTGGTTTTGAAATGGTACCAAACCACGCTGACCGGCCCGCTGGCCGATACTATGCTGATGCACTATGTAACCGAGCCCGATGGCAAACGGAGCATGGATGTACTGAGCGAACAATATCTCGGATACAAACCTATTTCCATCACCGAGTTGATTGGTAAAAAAGGAAAGGATCAGGGTACAATGCGGGATGTGGAAAATGAGGAAGCTAGCCGGTATGCCTGTGAAGATGCCGATGTGACCTTACAATTGTACAAGGTTTTTACCCCCATGGTAGAAGAACGCAAAGTAGACCGCGTACTTAATCAGGCCGAACTGCCACTGGTGAAAGTATTGACCGATATGGAATTTGAAGGCATTCGCATTGACGAAGCCTTTTTAAAGGATTACAGCATAGTGCTGGCCGAAGATGCCAATACGGCGGAAAAAAGAGTGTATGAGCAGGCGGGTGTAAAATTCAATCTTGCTTCTCCCAAGCAATTGGGCGAAGTGCTTTTTGATAAACTGAAACTGGATCCCAATGCTAAGAAAACAAAGACAGGACAGTATCAGACCGGGGAAGATGTATTGCAAAAACTGGCGGTAAAAGGCCATAATATTGTGGAGGACATCCTTACCTTCAGGGAGCTTACCAAACTGCGGAATACCTATGTGGATACGTTGCCGGCATTGGTGAACCCCAAGAGTGGCCGGGTGCATACAAGCTACGCACAGGCGGTGGCCGTTACCGGGCGTTTGAGCAGCAACAATCCCAATCTGCAAAACATTCCGGTACGCAGCGAAAGAGGCCGCGAAATACGAAAAGCTTTTATACCAAGAGATGAAAATTATGTATTGATGAGTGCCGACTATTCGCAGATTGAATTGCGGGTGGTGGCAGCCATCAGCGGCGATCCCAACATGTGTGAAGCCTTTAGACAGGGGAAAGACATCCATACAGCCACAGCCGCCAAAGTGTATGGCATACCTGAGGAAGAAGTAACCAAGGAAATGCGCTACAAAGCCAAAAGTGTAAACTTTGGTATTATATATGGACAAGGTGCTTTTGGACTGGCAGACAACCTCGGCATCAGCCGTACCGAAGCAAAGGAGATTATTGATAATTACAAAAAGGAATTCAGCGGCATTACCACTTATATGGAGGATCAGGTAAAATTTGCCAAGGCCAACGGTTTTGTAGAAACCCTGCTGGGGCGCAAACGCTGGTTACCCGATATTCAATCTTCCAACTTTACCGTGCGGGGTTTTGCCGAGCGCAATGCCATTAACACGCCGATACAAGGAACAGCTGCCGACATGATTAAGCTGGCCATGATAAAAGTACATGCTGCCATTAAAAAAGCGGGTCTGAAAAGCCGGATGCTTTTGCAGGTGCATGATGAATTGGTTTTTGATGCCCTGATAGAGGAAAAGGAAACCTTAAAAAAATTGATCCTGAAAGAAATGCAGGAAGCCCTGTTGCTTCCCAATGATGTGCCAGTGGTAGCTGAGTGTGGGGAAGGTTCCAACTGGCTGGAAGCGCATTGATCAAAAATCTAAAATTGACGTTATCTTTTTTGCATAAAGCCGCATTCCTTCAACCCGAATGCGGCTTTCCTGTTATCTTGTAACCGTTTCCATAAAAGAAAATAAGTTGTATTGCATGATGTATATAAAAAAATTATCCTGTTTATTAGGTTCGTTCCTGTTGCTGGCAACGCCTGTTTTACTCTCTGCACAAGTACCAGCAGAACCTGTGCTTTCCCTTGCTAAACTTGGAAAAACCTGGGATGAAGGCTTGCCTTTGGGCAACGGGCAACTCGGGGCGCTGATCTGGCAAAAAGACAATGCCGTCCGTTTTTCCCTTGACCGTGCTGACTTGTGGGATGAACGCCCGGTACGGGGTTACAACAGACCCGAGTTTACTTTTGATTGGGTTACAAGACAATACTATGCCAATAACTACACCCGGGTAAAAGAGCTTTTTGAGGGACTCTATGCAAAAGATGCGGCTCCAAGCAAAATACCGGGAGCCGCACTGGAAATATATCCATCCGCCGATTGGGGAGAAGTGACTTCCGCTTCCGTGGATGTGTTCAAAGCACTTGCCGCTGTGCAATGGTCTTCGGGTATCCGGCTCCAAAGCTTTGTATCTGCCGAACAGTCCTATGGATTTTTCCGGATTCAAAAAGCAAAAAGTATTCCTTTTTTTAAACTGATTCCACCCGCCTACGAAGGACCCGATAAAGAAAAGGGCGCCTTGACGCAGCTCGGTTATAAGAAAGGCAAAGTGGACAGCATACCTAACGGATACACCTATCTGCAGGAAGGATGGGATGGTTTTAAATACCGGGTTACCGTGTATATCACCAAGGAAAAAAAGGGAGATGTAGAAGGCATCTGGCAGATTACAAGCGGCAAAGAAGGCAAAGGAATAGATGCCCCGGATTTTGTTACTTTGAGGGCTGCTGCCAATTTTGGTTTCGATTATCAGTTGACTCAACATGTGGGCTGGTGGAAAAACTTTTGGGATCAATCCGATATTCAGGTGCCTGATGCAGTCTTACAAAAAAACTGGTACCTGTCACAGTACTTCCTCGGCAGCACCTCAAGAAAAGGCGGCACCCCCATTTCGCTGCAGGCCATCTGGACGGCAGATAATGGCAAGCTACCGCCATGGAAAGGCGATTTTCACCATGACCTGAATACGCAAATGAGTTATTGGCCGGCATATACCGCCAACCATTTATCGGAAGCGATGGCGCTGCCCGATTACCTCGATGCGCGGAAGGAGACTTTCAAAAGCTATACCACCCAATATTTTGGCAAAGAAGGACTGAACGTACCGGGGGTTACCTCGCTGGCGGGTCAGGGTCTTGGTGGCTGGATTCCTTATTCTTTTTCGCCCACAACGGGGGCCTGGTTGTCGCACCATTATTATCAGCAATGGCGATACAGCAACGATATTAATTTCCTGAAAGACCGCGGATACCCCTGGGTAAAAGCCTGTGCTACTTTCCTCGAAAACCTGGCAGAAACTGACTCAGACGGTAAACTGAAATTACCCCTCAGTTCGAGCCCCGAGATAAACGAAAACAACGCCGGGGCATGGTTTAAAGAAACTACCAATTACGATCTGGCCCTGATGAAGTCGGTATTTAAAGAAGCCGCCATCATGGCTACTGCCGCAGGGGATCCATCCGATGCCGAACATTGGAACGAGCTGTACGGACAAGTCCGCCCTTTTGCGCTTTCCGATCAACAAGCATTAAAGATTGCGCCTACGCTGGCCTATGCCGCTTCGCACCGGCATTTTTCGCACCTGTTAGGCATTTATCCGTTGGGTATTATCCGTTGGGAAGATGGCGACTCCATCCGAAATGTCATCCGTCAATCATTACATTTGCTCGACAGCATCGGTACGGCGCAATGGACCGGTTATAGTTTTGCATGGCTCGCCAACCTGAAAGCAAGAGCCAAAGACGGCGAAGGTGCGGTTAAGGCTTTGCAGACTTTTTCAGAAGCTTTTGTTTCGCCCAATGGGTTCCACCTCAATGGCGATCAATCGGGAAAAGGATATTCCAAAATGACCAACCGGCCGTTTACACTGGAAGGGAATTTTGCCTTTGCCTCCGGCTTACAAGAAATGCTGTTACAGTCGTACAGTGATACGGTAGATATTATGTCGGCCATTCCCGAAAATTGGCAGGATGTAAGTTTTAAAGGGCTGCGCACCGAAGGCGGTTTTTTAATAGAAGCCCGACGCGAAGCAGGAAAAGTGCGTAAGGTGATTGTAACAGCGGAAAACGAAGGATATATATTGGTGCGATTGCCCATTTATCCCTACCGGGTATTGGTTACAGCAGGCAAGACCTCCCGTCGTACTTTGGTGAATGGCGTACTTAAGATTTATTTGCTTGCAGGCACGGTAATGGAGATTAATCCTACGAAGTAGCGGGGGGCATTGCCTTACATAAAAAGTGGATTTATTGCTCGCAAATTCCCTACATTAAAGTCGATTGAAAAACCAAAAAATATGATTACAACGAAAAGCTAATATGGATATTAGGCCGCATGCCCAAGTGCTGAAATCAAATTAAAGCCGATTGATTCAACTTAGAGATAATTTGTAACCATACTTTTGTGGGCGTCCACTAAAGTATATTGTTGTCTGCTCCAATTACAAATTCTTGCCCTTTTGGTGCTGATTGTAAAAATGTTTCTTAAAAGAATCAGGCAGTTCCCACTAGCTTCATGACAATCCCTTTTTAGTAAGAAAAAGGTTGTTCTTATATTTAAAATATCCGCATCAGGCAAAGTTTCATCAAATGTTGATTTGTCCTTTCCCACATAAATACAATTTCTTCTTTCATTTCCTTTACTACAAATACTTCTGTAATATCCCTTGTTAGTAAATTGGCTTAAATGTATTTCGTTTTTACATCATCTCCATATTCTACGATATCCTCTTTGGCTATTTTAAATTATACAACATTTAGTTCCCCACCCATGTAAGATGGTGAATGATCAAATCCACTACGATATTTTGGTCGTTAAATGCCATTAATCAATAATAATTCTTTTTTCTACCCGTAATATGTATCCTGTTTCTTGCTAAAATCTTTTGGATCTTACAGCGTGACTTTTATTTAAATTTATCTGATTTCGATTGCAGATGTATGCCTTTTTTATTGGATATAAATCCAAATTCACTTTATCCTGAATAATTCTGATAGAGTTTCGCAACTGATCGTCCGCTTTCTTTGCCCAGGTTTTTGCATCCCCTTTTCTCTCTTTTATTTCTACAAAAACAATCGTATCGTCAAAAGTGAGCATGCCTTCACAGCGCCTTTCCTTATTGCCGTTGGCTTTATTAAATTCAATACAATTATCTATGGCGGTGAATACGATTTTTCTTCTATGATGATTTTGCACAACAGCCGTCCATTTCTGACCATCTATCTCGTCTATATATGCCCGTTGGTGTGATTTATCATCACATATACCGAACTTGCTTGCATTAGTCATATCTTGACATAATGTTTTAAAAATTTCACTCATAATTTCTGGTCAATTTCTAAAAGTTTTGCAAATGATTCATTCCCTTCGCCTAATGCGTTATTTAGTTTGTTTTCGTCAGATGGCAAGCCCTTGTAATTCCCTAACAATTGTATGGTACCATCTTGTTCATCCAGCTCGTATATCACCAATTCATCAGGTTGAATAGTTGAATCTAATGGAACAATATCTTTTAATTTGGATTTAAGATCTGGGGATTCTATCTTATCCTTTAATCCGTTAGCTTCGACAGCTAAAGTTAAATAATTAATTAAATAAGGGCTATGAGTTGTTATTATCAATTTATTACCATCTTTCATATTATTAAACTCCAATAAACTATTCAACAATTGTTGTTGTGATGATGGAAATAAATTCTGCTCTGGCTCTTCAACAATATTTATAAAAGCCTTATTTTGAAACTTTGACTTAACTATTTCAACACGCTTTAATTTTTCAATATCTGACAATTTATTTCCCAACATAATAGCAGAAATTTCGTTGTTCATTCTAATGCTTTGGTCAACACTTATGTTTGCAGGACCTATTTCCGAGCCGCTTTCAATAATATGAGCCAAACTATAGGACACTAAAAACAGTGGCACTAACGATTGAAACCCACTTGAAGCAAACAATAAATTCACCTTAAAATCTTTTCCAATTATATAAGAGGAATCCGATTCTGATTCGTACTTAAAATTAACACCATTTATCGGCAATGGAATTTCTTTACCCTTTGTATCCGTTTGCCCTCTCTTGAGTTCTTCTGCAAATTCAAATAATGGAGCAGGTAATCCTCTAACACCTGTCGCATTTTTAATTATGCTTAGAAAACTCCTGCCATCAGGTACATACATAATCTTAGGCACTGTATAAGATTGAGCATCAATTCTTTCGATTAAAGGAAATTGTTTTTGAAGATTTTCTCCTGGATTAAATCGAATAGTGTACAAACTTCCATGATATTCAATAACTGTATTATCTTTAAAATAGTCCCTTAAATTTTGGTATAAAAAAAATTGTTCAAAATCATTTCGAGACATTTTTTCGGGAAAATCACCACGGTTTAATGCCTTTTCAATCCATGTCAGTGTCGAGATTACTTTCGCCACTGTACTTTTACCACTCCCCTGATTACCAATAAATACAGTAACCTTCTTGACATCCATAAAGCCATCTCCTCCAAGGAAGCCCTCTTTAATGGGTCCGAAATTCTTTATTTTTATTTTGCTCATTTTCTAAATATTAAATCAAAGTAAAACTAATGTTTTAATCTCTTTTCATCCTAATATTTAATTCAAAAAAACTTTACTATAAATGCTTTAAGGTTGATTCTTTTTGTACAAGTTGCTCTCTCTTTGAATCATACTGTTAAAAAACTGAAATCAACTCTCGCTTTCCCTTATTTGACTAAATTGATTCCTAGAGAGCCAAAGATATATATTGAATTTTGGTGAAAGCGAATCCTCAGAAATTAAAACTGCCTTCCTTATAAATGCATTAAGTAAGAATGAAGCCCCCTACTGTATTGTGCGGGATGTATTCTGTAATATCCTGGTCTTGCAAAGGCCGCTATAAAGCTGATGATACTGTCTGAGTTTAAAAGAGGAGCTATTGAACCTTCTATTTTAGACTCCTTTCAATACCTTTAATAAGATTCTGTCATGACAGCATCTAAGCATTTTTCTGGAGGAACATCAGCATTTATTCTAAAAGCCAGTGTTATGGGAGCACCTTTGTACAGAGCCCTTGTAGGGTTGCCGGTTGGCTATCACAAATTGCGAGATATTATGGATGGGGTTTATCATAGAGATGAACAGTCTAAAATGTTTTGCAGAATCTATGGGTGGTTCTTTCGTGTCGGTCTGCATAAAGTTTTTAGTAGATAATATAAAATCTGTTTGAAAGTGCTGTCGTTTGTTGGACAGTTGCCATGATATGGTCGACTTGTTGCTTTGGGTAATGGTTACGCCATCCGAATTGAAAGTACAAGAATAGACCCGCATAGAGGGTGAGCATTGAAATCAGCCCGAACTTTATTAAAAAGAACGTCGGTTTTTTAAAAGATTTTACTTTGAGGCGTTTGTGGTAGCTAATAATAGTCCAAGAGACCAATACTCGCTATATTGAATATCCCCTGTAGGCTTGCATTATGGGTTGGGCGGAGGGATGAAAGCACTATTTACATAAGCAAGGTTTGCGAGAGAATTGTTTATTTCAACTAGAGTGGACTCGAAGAGTTGCAAATCCCACATAACATTTGATGGGAGGGCTTCCAATACAATTGAAGAAAAACTTCTAGTGCCAATATTTCTTTCTCTTGCTACACTAAAATTTTTTCAAAATCTAATTTCCAGTTTTCAAATCCATTCTGTATATCTGTATAATAATGAAAAACTCTATTAAAATTTTCTTCTTTAAGATTTATGTATTCATTTTTTCCGTCCCTGATTATCAGGAAAATTGTTTTTTCAATTCGTATTATAGCATGCCTTAAACTATTTACATCATTTACCACAGACCAGATATAAGTTGCTTCCTGTGTGTCAAGTGTCTCCCAAACAATATGAAACCTATCATCGCTACTTAATAGAAACACAAATGAGAATGGGTTATGAACGATGCGAAGCTTAAGTATGTCGGATCTGTGCTTGCTTGATAAAAAGCTTAGTTGTTTATAATGCCTGGAGCCAGAATTTTCAATCACATTTTCAAAAAATTCCTGATCGTTTTTAAAAAAGGTTTTTTTGTTGAATCCATACACTGCGTATGCTTCAAGATAATTATCTATAGTCAATAACTGTTTAACACTTGATGATTCCTTTTTTCTTATCCCTTTTATAAATTCAAATTTAATCTCTTTGATAAGTGTTTTGTCTATTTTTTCAATTTCAATGGATGTTGCTGATATTGAAGAAATTATACCGTCAACTGTTGTGATGGTTGGAATGACATGAATCCTTTTGGTCTTTAATGCACTTGCAAAATAATTCTTAATTGCATCATATCCTTCACTAATATGGTCACTGAAAATTTGAAATTTAATTAACTTATTAAAATACTGTATCCTTTTTTCAAAACTAATCCGGCCTGAATGAAAAGTAACCTCTTTAATTGGAATTGAAAAAGGGTCGCTATAAATCCATTTTATAGGTTCTCTGTCAGTAACAACTTCAATTGGGGTCTCTATTTCTTTCCTGTAAACTATCTCTTGCTTTGGTGGGTAAATTTTTAAAGGGACTTTACCATTCAAGGTTCTCAACAAACCAGATGTGTCAATACTTTTAAATGTTACTTTCTCTATGGAAATTAATATGTCTGCTAGTTCAAGCTGAATATTTGAAAATGAGGTTTCACCCACTTGATAAGATATTACCTCAACAAATAAACGATTTTCCTTTTCTATGTAGCCAATTACCCTTATTACCCAAAAGGCAGATGCCTGAAATTTTACAGGGGTATGATAGATTTGAACTTGATTGAAATCTAAGGCAACTTCTTCTGTCAAAAATGCCAGATCATTCCTAAATACTATTTTCAATTCCTGTCCTATCATTAGCAGCTTGTTTCAATATCATTTCAGGCAATAGATGCTTATTTAAATAAATACACATTTTCAAACTGATGAACAAACAATATCCCTTAGACCTGGTATTTGAATCCATTTCTATCCGGCGTTTTCAGAGATTTTATTTTTATTTTGCTAATTTAATCATTTTCTAATATCAAGTGTCATTTTTATTTGGATATTAGCACGAAATAATATTACAGTAAGTTAGGAGCTTTTATTCTGGTTTTAGGACCTCTGATGATTGACAATTTACTTTCGTTTTTTTAGGTGGCAAGTCCTTCTTGCAGCATTACTTTAACCGCAGGCTGATTTTCCCTATCATAAGAAAAATATATAATTTTTAATACAATACTTTTTCATGAATGTCCATTTAATATCAATAATTAACCAACTATTTCATTGGATAATATTTTGCATAAAAATTTATTACCCTCATTAAAATTTTGGATGTAGAGTTCTTCTTTAATACCACTATTTTCATGTTATTTCCAAGATCTTCGGGCTTAATGAATGGACAACAAGAACTAAAAAATTAAATCGATACTATTGGTATCCAACCTGTTTTTATTTTCATTATTTTGTTCACTTTGTAATAATTAATATGTCTATTTTTCGAACTGCGTACAATTAACAGACAACGGATGGCGCTATGAATCCTATCGGTTATATACAACTTCCCCAAGACGTGTAGGAGTGATCTTATTGTCCTCTTTGCTACAGCTTAAAAAGAACTTTCACCCTATTTATTTGATACATTTTCATCCTGCAACCGCTTTCGCTGCTTCCTCTCCCGTTACCAATGCTCCTTCCATAAAGCCCTGCCAGTCTGCTACATGTTCGCCGGCAAAATGTGTATGCTTAAATGGTTTTTTTAGCACCGGCATGATGCTAAACCACTGCCCCGGCTGATACAGGGCATAGGCACCTCTTGAAAATTCATCGTTGCCCCAATAGTAATTCGTATGACTCGCTATCTTTTGCTGAACCTCTCCAAAAGCAGGTTGCAGCGCTTGTTGGATGATGGAAGTATGAAAGGCATCATCCTGATTGGCTATCACCGCAGCCTTATCTCCAATGGTATAAGACATTAAAACTCCTTTTGACCCTGGTTGATTTTTGGTGGCGTTGTAGAAGTAATGAGCGGGCAAATCTGTTACCATATCAAAATCTTCGGGCCAGAATTTTTCGTTGAACAACACTGGATGCTTATTGATTCTGGCATATTGTAAAGATTCGATGGCGCTAACTTTTTCGGCGGGTAAGGCAGGTAACCATTCTACTTTATTCATGGAAAATGTTGGTAAGGTACAGATCACTTTGTCTGCTGTAAATGTAGCGCCGTTTTTACATATAACTTTTACAGTAGCTCCTGTTTGATCTACCTGACTTACATAATGATTGAGCAAAATATTTTTCGTTCCCACAGCTTCTGCCAGCTTTTCAGCCAGCTTCCCGTTGCCGCCTTTTATCTTTAAATCCATCTCATTTTTCTCGCTGCTCTCTGCATATTCTGCCAGCGCAGCATAGGCTGACACATGACGGATACTTTCTCCAAAGTCCGTACTGTCTAATAATTCCCGGATGTCTAAATCACGCCCGTCGCAACCATTGTTTACGAGATAGCGCCACCAATCATAGCTATCTATTTGCTTTTTTTGCGCCAAGGTCATGCCTTCATATTTCCCCAAAATGGTTTTCCATTTTGTGTTCCAGTCATCAGAATAATTCCATTGCCCACTCGCAGCATAGTTTCCTTTATAAATCAGGTGGGTTTCAAATTGATTGTTCATCAATTCCAGCGAAAACTCCTGGCATAATTCTTTTATCCGGGTATGCGAGTCGCCCACCCATTCGGCGCCTAGTTCTACTACTAAATCCTCGCCAGGCATTTGGTATGAATGAACCCTGCCACCGATGCGATTGCGGGCCTCAAGCACCGTTACCTGTATGCCTTTTTTTACAAGTGCATTGGCGGCAGCCAAACCTGCAAAGCCAGCACCCAAAACAATAACATGCCTTGGTTTGAATGTAAAAAAGGTGTTGACAGATTTTGCACTCAATAAAGTGCCGGCCACTACTACCCCACTTTCTTTTAAAAACGATCTTCGTGAAGCCATAAGTATTATTATTGAATATTTAAATGTAGTACATAGTTCTGGTATATACAATAGGGTAGAACCGGAATGCGCGGATAAAGATATAACCCTCTTTTGAAATATCAACTACCCCTTTTGCAAACCGGCTTTTAGAATCAGAGCATTTTGCACTTTTAGTACCCTAAACAACAAAGTGTACATGGTATGCGCTATGCCTGTCAGATGCGAGGACTTGATTACAAAAAATTTTCTTTGCCTGCCATAGATAAAGAGCTGGCAATAAACTGTAACACGGTCTTCAAATGAAACTTTTTTTGGAAAGTTGTAATTCATTATGAAGTCAAAAAGATTGTAGCTGGAAGCTACAAATCCATTTTTCACTTCTTCAAGATTGATTTGTATTTCTTCTTCTGTTTGTGTTTCCAAATACTCACTTGAAATTTTTTCAGCAACTGGTCGCTTCAAGTTTATTCCTGCTTTTACACGCTTTGCAATTTTTATAATGCTTGCAAATGCTTCTTCGTCTGCTTGTAAATATTCAAGAGAAAGTTTTAGCGGATAAGCTGGATTAGGTTCAAAGATTACGGAATCGTTTGCTGCTAAATTTGATTTTAAATCTGTTGTTGTTTCAAGAATGAATTGGTTTTTCAAATACTTTATCAGTCGCAATTTTTCAATCACATTGCTTTGATACTGGATTTGGTTTAAAAAATCAATAATCTGTCTTTCAATTTCAATAAGGTTGTGTGTGCATTTGCCCAATTGAATTTTGTGTTGAACAATTACTCTCTTTAGTTCTTCATCTGTTGCTGCATTGAAAAATGTTATATCCTCCTCCGTAATTAGTTTTTCGGTTTGAGTAATAAGTTTCGTGATGTCCTTTCTCTTGTTGTCAAGATGTAAAAGTTTTGCTCTTTTGATTTTATAGGTTGGTTCATTTTTAAAAGTGCTGTCAATCTTCCGTTTCAAGTCAACAACATTTCTCAAAGTAATTACTCCTAATTTTCTAAGAGTGTTTTTAATAATTCGTAAATACTCATACTTTCTTTGCTCGTTTGGTTCGTTGAAATAGTAGTCAATGTTATGCTTTACTTTTTCAAGATAGTCATTGATGTATGAAGTATTTATTTCCTCGTTTGCATCCAAAACCAGTTCAAAGAATTGTAGAAACTCATCATCAATTGCAAGATTGCTGCCGTTTTGTCGGATAACAGAATGGCTTAAGAGATATTGAATTCGGTTGTCATCATCGTCAACCAAATCAAGAGCATACTCATATTTATAAGAAGCAGTTTTCCGCTTCTTAAACATTTCTGTAAGCAATTTTTGCTCTTTATTAAGAGCAAAAACAAGTTCTCGTATATTTGAAAATGTATTCATTTATTATAGTCCACTAGGGTATGAATTTAATCTTAAAATCTGATAAAGCGTAAGCAAAAAGTGGCTCTTTTGGTTTTGCCGAAGCATTGGCTTTGTGTGTCTGGGCAAAACCAAATGTGCTACTTGTGCGACTGGCTAAAATTGTTTTAAAAAAATGTGGGTCGGCAAAAAAAATAAAATATGAAGCGTTGAGCTGTCGTGTCGGAAAAAAGTCCGTTTTTAAGTTTATATGATGTCCCAATGTTTCGATAATTGTCGGTCAGTTTAACGGTTGTCTTGTCGTTCAATACGCTTGCCTATAACGATTTGGTATTGCTGCAGTTGGGGAATTGACCAACTGTCTGCCCAGAACTGAAGCTAAATTACTAATAAAAAGTTGTTGTTAAGAACTTATGACCGGTAGAATTCCGTCCGCCGGAACCAAAGCTTGGATATGCACTGCTGCTGATTGTACTTCTGTCCAGCCCCAATTGCAGCAATACTTTTGTTACAAGCCGTTTTTCTTCGTCGCTTTAATTGTATAATCCAAAGACCAATGAGGCTTAAAACCGTGTTCAGCGTCTGCACTGTCTGGCGATGGATATAAATGAAATTGCTCCACAAAGTTTTTATGTGTCAACTCGAAAGTTTGTTTGCCTTTAAAGTCCGGCGGTAAACAAGGAAAATATTTGTCTCTCAATTGGCTCATAATTTCCATACCTGATGTGTCCAGCAAATCTGCGTCAATACCAAATGTTGCCGAAAGCTTAAAAACTCTTTTTTTGTTGTCGGCTGAAAAATATAACGCACCGTCAATTGTGCCCGTTGATAATTTTGTACTGTAAAAATCGTCCAAAGATAAATAGTCAGTAATACCTTGTCTATGAAAGTCTTGATAAGAGCCGTTTGGGTCATACCTAAATGAAAAGGTTGTGTCAAACAGGGTTATGTTTTGCCCAAATGTTAAAAGTGGTTTGCCTTTATAATACAAACAACTTTTGTCGGCGTTTGTAATTGTCGTATCGAAGTTTTCTGCTACAAGAATTGAGTCGTGCTGTGAGAGTTTTGTCACAGTAGAATTGTTATTGTTTGTGCAGGAAATTGTCGAAATACAAATTAAGAGTAGGATGTTTTTCATAAAATGGCTTGTAACTTCTAACATGCGCAACCCAACCCAAAAATAACGCCCTTCGGTTGTGCAAAATTTACCATTTTGGTACGATATGTGCCACCCAAAGCTTTTTTCTGTGTTTTTATTACTGCGTATAAATTTTGTCTCAAATATAGTTATTCATCCAATTCATCTAGCGGACTCCTACATTCATCTGGTTTTATTGGGTGATATGCGTAGTAATTTCCGCGGTTGTAAGGCTGCTATGTCCCAATAGTTGTTGTAGTGCCCTCAGGCTTACCCCATTTTCCAGCGCTTGGGGCTGCCTATGGGTAGAGTTGTACTGTACTTATGAAATGCCTCAGCAAAGGATAACCAACCGATTTCATCAGTGCTGTTGCTCCCCTCGCTTTATCAAAATAATTTGGACTGAACTTCTTATAGAGTATCTGCCTGAAGGGTGGCCTTTCAATAAGTAACTTTGTGGGGTGGTTTTGTCCTATTCAAAGTATTTTAGCAGGCTTTACCTATCCCTTCTGCCACTTAGGGGAGCGCGTTCCCTTTTTCCTTTTCGCTATCCGTAAGCATTAAATATAATTCGTTCTTGTGGAGGTGGAATGTTTACCCTTTCTTTTTCCATCTACAGTTCGGGGAAATGCTACTTTTTGGTCAGTGAAAATATAATTTACAGATCCGCTGTTATATTCCCTTACTGCCTGCAAAATTGATTCTGATGGTGTTATATCCTCCGGATTTTCCTTCCAAGTCTATGGATTACCTGGATAATCAACCGTATTTTGTCTCATTTTTTATGCTTCACAATCGCCGGGAAATATTACATTTTGCGTATTTGAGACCGATGGCGATTCTGGAGTAGTTTTATTTTTTTTCAAGCAGTTTATTCTTATGAAACGTATTGCCAGTATGATTTTAATCTGAACAATATATATTAAAACTTAATTTCATTTGAGGGAGTTTTAATCGAGAATTGGTTAAGCTTCGCCACCTCAGTCACAGGGAATATTTTGGAGCCGTGGCTAAGTACATGGAAATATGAATGCATAAATTTGGGGAAATCCATCCGTAAAAAAAAATATTTGCTGAACTATGTATTTTTAGTTTGGTTGCTCCGGTTCTATGCGGGATGGTTTTGTTTTGTTTGTGGTTTTGTTTTGTTTGTGGTTCGTGGTTTCCTTTGTTTGGTTACTCCCGCTCAATGCGGGATGGTTTGGTTGCTCCCGCCCTATGCGGGATGGTTATTCTTTGTTAAGTAGCTCCCGCTTCATGCGGGATGGTTTAGTATTTGGGGGCGCAACGTTCCTTTCAAGAGACATTTCTTGGAAAGATTGGGCTTCGTTTTCCCGGCGCTCCAAGCCCTGTAGGGGCGATTCACTATAGTAAGGGGCATAGCCCCTCGAATTGCATTCCTTTATAATTCAGCATCTCGGGGCGCAACGTCCCTTTCAGGAGACGTTGCTTAGAAATAGTTGTGAATAGGTTCTCAGAATCCCATAGGGATGGCATATTGGTAGCCGCCGGTGAAGCCGGTGGATTACAATAGTTGTAATCCGTTATCAGAATCCCATAGGGATGGCATATCGGTAGCCGCCGGTTAAGACGGTGGGTCAATAGTTGTAATCCGGTATCAGAATCCCGTAGGGGTGGCATATTGGTTGCCGCCGGTGAAGTCCGGCGGATTACAATAGTTGTAATCCGTTATCAGAATCCCATAGGGATGGCATATCGGTAGCCGCCGGTGAAGCCGGTGGATCAATAGTTGTAATCCGGAATCAAAATCCCGTAGGGATGGCATATTGGTTGCCGCAGGTGAACCCGGTGTATCAATAATTGTAATAAGGTATCAGAATCCCCTAGGGATGGCATATTGGTATTCACCGGTGAAGCCGGCAAATCATTGGTTGTAATGGAAAATAAGATTGCAAACCAACCTGCCTATAGGCAATCTACCTACCGATAGGCAGGACTATCCACCAATAAGCAGGACCCCCGCAGGAAGGGATTTTACTTTCATGACGTCGCAAGGACGGCATCTCGGGGAGCAACGTCCTCTTCGAAAGGCTACCTTTTTCCTAATGGTCGGTGAGGACCTACCTATCGGCAGGCAGGCCTACCTATCGGCAGGCAGGCCTACCTATCGGCAGGCAGGCCTACCTATCGGCAGGCAGGCACCAACCATTAGGAAAAAGGTCTCCAAGCCCTGTAGAGGCCATTCACTATAGCGAGGGGTACAGCCCCTCGAATCGCTTTCCATACAATCTCTGCGGGGGTCTTTTTTTCCTAAATCGCGACACAATAGTAAATTGAATGGCTATAAGTAGTGACAAAAACTGATTGGAATACTTACTGCCCTAACAAATGCCACATAGAGTATTGTTGCTTGTGAATTTTTTTATGAAAACATTTATAAACCAGAAAAGAGCGGTACAGTGATGACACCATACCGCTCTTTTTCCTTTCTACAATTCGTATCAATAAACCTTACCGACCCAATTCGTTTAGAACATTTGTTTTAGTCTTTAAAAACTTTAAAATGCCATACAGCAACACCGTCAAAATGCAGCAGATAATAAAAACATAATTATAATTGGTTTCATTTTTTATCCATTCACCTGACATTTCAAAAAAACAGAAAATTAAAAAGGTAGCTGCTAGTCCGTTTTTTTCATTTTTAAGTACTTTTTTGTAACTAAAATGCAATTGGTTTGCCTTAAAACATTTAAAACCAGGAAAAAAAGCGGGTACTCCCATAGCCCATTCTAGATAAATGGACCCGAATTTTTCCCTCAGGAATTGCTCTTCTGCAAACATTATTCTTTCATAATATATCCAATAAAAAAAGCAGAAGGATACTATAAACCACAGGTTTGCTGTAAGTAAAGCTGGCCCAACCCACATAAAAAAATTACCTAAATACAAAGGATGTCTTACAATACTATAAATTCCCGTTGTATTCAACACATCTGCAACTTGTTCTTCGGTATTTCTGCCAGATGTGTTCTTGGGGGTATGGCCAACCGTATAAATCCGAATCCCCAATCCAATTAAACTCACTGAAAGACATAACAATTCGAATGTTGTCCCCTCCAGAAAATACAAATCTGGATTCATTACGGATCTTAAATATAAAATATATCCAATAACTAAAATTATTATAGGCAGCACGCCTCTGTACTTAAAGAGCCATATTCCCTGTTGTTCAAATTCTTCTTGTAAAGCCATTAAATTTTTTTTCTTTGGTATTATTGATGATATAAATTTTATTAAATTTTATTTAATAATTTTTTGAAAGTGAATTTTTGTTTAATGATTATATTGATTTCTTCCTGGTTTATTAACTACTAGAAAGGAGAAATATTTGATATAGCCGAACTTAAACACGCTTTGTTAACTTCTATAGCAACTCATTTTATTTTATTAAAAGCGACCCTCATACAGTATTATAAACAGAATCGGGTGCAAATATTAGTGATAAATGCACTGAAAGGCACTCTTACGGAGCGATTTCCGTAATATAGTTCTCCTTTACTTGTTTATTGAAATCACTTTAGTATACTATTCCTTGGAAATTCCTCCTGCAAGGAATTAACTTTTATTTACAAATATATACGTTTTCGATATACCCGGAATATTGGTAATTTTCCTGTTTGAATAAAATCCATTTCCGGTTTTGTATATCATTGTGGGTACAAGATGATATTCCAACAATTCCCACAGCCAACCACTCCAAATCGTACTACCAACAATGTAAATGAATGATATGCAGCACGCTCAATTAAAGCCCACTCGAATTGCACGAAGGCCATTCTTAATATCAGAAAAAATGTGAGCTTTCTTCGAAAATAAATCAGAGTATTGCTTGACTTCTAATCAACATACGGGTAAACTAATTTGTTTGTTTTACCCAAATACGGGTATAGTATTCCACTTACTTCCTTTCATGATATTGGTTTTTTCACTATTAAAAAACCAGCTCCTTTTTACTAATTGCTGATTTAGCTGAAACCAAATTCTGTGCATTGGTGCAGTTCATAACTTACCATAATAATTCAGCACGCCTTGTATTGCAGGTATTAGTTTTAGTGCTATTCTCCATTGATTTGCGCCATTTATGGATATGAGAGCTGCCAAACTATTCCTATCGTCGACATGACGGTAAGCCAAGGCATGAAACGGAGCCCTTCCTCTAAACGTCCTTCTACCGATGGGGAGGTTGACATTGCTGGTTTGGTGCTGGATTGTTTCATGGCTTTGTTTCCTCGGGGCGCAACATCTCACATCGGCGTTTCGCTTTGCCAAACGAGCTACCGGGGGTCAGTGCTTCGAATGATGAGAGGTCTTCTGTCGTCGACATGACGGAAAAGCGAGGGAACATTTCAAGTTGAAGCCGAATGTCAAGGCATCAACTGTCGAGATGGCATATTGGGGCGCAAAATCGCTATCAGGAGACGTTGCTTGGAAAGAAAAGTTACCAACGATGATATCAAGATGTAATGGTTGCTAACTTTTTCCTAATGGTCGGTGAGGATCTGCCTACCGATAGGCAGGCCTACCTATCGGCAGGCAGATACCAACCATTAGGAAAAAGGTCGGGGCGCAACGGCTCTTTCAGGAGACGCTGCTTGGAAAGAAAATAATTCTTACCTTGGCTTTTGGTGCGTGTTGTTAATTTCATAACACCCCGCTAATATTAAATTAATACTGATCCGGTAATTTTGAAAAACGTTCAATAGATGCAGAAGAGATCGCTTGAAGTGGCTATTATAAGTGATGTTCATTTAGGAACCTATGGCTGCCATGCCTCCGAATTACTCCATTACCTCCGTAGTATAGATCCCCGTCTGCTTATAATAAATGGTGATTTTATTGATATCTGGAACTTCTCCAAACGTTATTTCCCGGTTTCGCATATGGAAGTCATCAAGGAAGTAATGCATATGGTAAGCAACGGAACCCGGGTTATTTATATTACCGGAAACCACGACGAGCTACTGCGAAAATATAGTGATATGCAACTGGGAGATTTTACCATTACCGATAAAATTGTAATGGAAATCAACGGTAAAATGTGCTGGATTTTTCATGGAGACGTATTTGATAATACCACCAAGGGAAGCGCAAAATTATTGGCTAAATTAGGAGGTAAAGGATACGATTTACTAATACTCATAAATCGTTTTATCAATTGGGTGTTGCGTATTTTCGGACGCGAAAAAATGAGTTTTTCCAAGAGGATAAAAAACGGGGTGAAGCAAGCCATTAAATGGGTTGGCGATTTTGAACAGATTGCTGCCGAACTCGCTATTGAGAAGAAATACGATTACGTAATATGTGGCCATATTCATCAACCACAGGTAAGAGAGATTGAAACAGATAAGGGAAAAGTAACCTACCTCAACAGTGGCGATTGGGTTGAAAACCTGACTGCGCTTGAATATGAAGGTAATAGGTGGACGCTTTATACGCATGATGATAAGGCCTTTGAAAAAGTAAAAATTAAAAGGGAAAAGCCGAGTTTAAACGTCATTACCGAAGAAGTAATGCTATACATGCATACACTGGCAGCCACCTCAAAAAATCCGATATGAAAATATTTTATGCAGTACAGGCAACCGGCAACGGACACATCAGCCGGGCCATTCAACTTCTTCCTCATCTGGAAAAACTAGGGGAGGTAGATGTGTTTTTGAGCGGGGCAAATGCATCGCTTGAAACGCCCTTGCCTATTCGTTATCGCAGCAATGGCCTCAGTTTATTTTACAGCACTTGTGGCGGGCTAGATTACAAGCAAATGTGGAAACACAATAGTATTGTAAGGGCCATGAAAGAAGCCAAAGCATTACCGGTTGAAAAATATGATATTGTTATCAACGATTTTGATTTTATAACGGCACAAGCTTGCCGCAATAAAAAAATAAAGTCTGTACAGTTTGGGCATCAGGCAAGTTTTATCAGCAACCAAACTCCAAGACCCGAAGTAAAAAGTTATTTCGGTGAAATGGTTTTAAAAAGATATGCCCCGGCTTCTAAATATATCGGGCTTCATTTTCAGCCTTACGATGATTTTATTTTCCATCCGGTGGTAAAAGATATTTTTTTAGACTCGCAGCCTACCAATAGGGGCCATATTACCGTGTATCTTTCCGCATATGAAAAACATTGTATTGAAGGCCATTTCAAATCTTTAAAACATCTGCATTTTCATTGGTTTCTCAAGGGTATTACCGAAGTGCTGCGTGAAGAGAACATTACCTATTACCCCATCAGCAATGCCTTATTTAATGAGAGCCTGCTCCATTGCGAAGGCATTATAACAGGTGGTGGTTTTGAGACCCCGGCCGAGGCGCTTTATCTGGGTAAAAGACTTTTATGTATTCCCATCAGGGGGCAATATGAACAATTATGCAATACCGCGGCGCTGCAACAAATGGGTATTCGGGTACTGGAAGATGCTGACACCGATCACTTTGCAACAGATATTCAGCAGTGGATGAATGATCCCAAACCCCTCGTTACACAACAGGCGAATGCCATTTCGGCAACCCTGCAATATCTTATTGATACTTACTAAAAAGGCCATCCTGCCTTCTGCTAAAACGTTCCTATGCGGGTTTTTTTCAAAAAATGCATGGCAATGCGCAATTCCTTACCTTTGTAGCACATTTGATGGGATCTGGCATGCTGACCCGACGATAGTAAGCTGCCTTAAAGCCCTCAGTTTTTTTAAGTTTTTCTGAAATTAATTATGGAGTATAATACAGTACGTGGCACACTGCAAATGCGGGAATATGGCCGACACGTTCAGAAAATGGTTGATTTTTTACTGACCGTTGAAGATAAAGATTTGCGGCAGCGCAATGCAGAGGCCGTTATAGAATTGATGGGTTTCCTTAATCCATCGCTTAAGACATTTGAAGATTACCGGCACAAGCTTTGGGATCATCTATTTTTTATGTCCAACTTTCAATTGGAAGTGGACAGTCCCTATCCCAAGCCTACCAAGGAAACCTATCGGATGAAACCGGATCCGTTGCCTTATCCAAAGCGCCGTATTAAATACAGCCATTTGGGTAAAAACCTGCAGCAGGTGATTGAAAAAGCAATGGGAGAAGAGGATTCGGATAAAAAGAGTGGATTTGCCCATTCAATTGCTTATTATATGAAGCTCGCTTACAGTACCTGGCATAAAGAACTCGTGCATGATGATACCATCCGGCAGGAACTGAAAAATATTACCAATGGGGAATTGGAATTTACCAATACGCCGTTTGTGCGCCATCGTCCGGCGCCTTTCCGCGAAGAAGATACCTTCCCTGTAAAACGCAAGTTTAAAAGCAAAGGGCCAATCCGAAATATACCCCAACCCCCACAAACCGGAGTAGCTTCAGGTGGTAGCCGTCAGGGACAGGGAAGCGGAAGCACTAACAACAACAATAACAATAAGAAGAAATTCGGGAAAAAGCGGTTCTAGTGCTAAGTTAAACGTGAAGAGGCTTACGGCAAATGTGAAAATATGCACGATTCGCCTTTCGGCGATAGTTGCATTACAATATAGATGACATACTATGAGTATAGTGTGTTGAAGCCTGCAGAAGGGTTTCAATTATCTGAAAAACTTCTACCTGCATACCAATCAATTTTTATAAAAGCGACCAATAGGGACAAGTATCCTGTTGGTCGCTTTATTGTTTATGTAATCAGATATTCTTCCTTTTAATGGTAAAGTCTATGGCAAGTAACAAAAAAGGCCCGGATCTTCTTGAGATCCAGGCCTTTTTAAGAGAGCCTGTATTTTATGTCGGAAAAATGGAATTCACTACATGATATCCATTGCCTTAGCAAATTGCGTTACTACGAAGGGGAGCGCAAGCCAAAACCAGGGTCTTGTTGCTGGAAAAAAAAGCATGAGGCTGATAACAATCAACCAAAAGAAAAAAAGTGCCCAATGTTTTTTAGTATTTACTTGTACATGTTCCATTCCTATTGCTTTTAAGTGTGCAAATATAATGACTCCAGAAGGTTTGACCCTATTTTGAGGGGAAATTTTTACGGAGGATTATTCAAAAAGCCCTTTAAGAATTAAAAGCGCTTGCCAATTAGGGATATTGTATTGCGCTTATTCCCCTTTACAGAAATATTTATTTAGGGGAAAATACCCTTTTTATTTAGGGGAAAAATACCCTTTTTTATCTTTTGATGCTATGAGAAACTCCAAATTATACTTTTTATCCATACTTTGCCGGCAATACATAATTAAAATTTTTACCATCTTTCTTAAGGCCACGGGGCTGGTTTTGTTTGGATGTTTGCAATTTACCTGATTCATCACATAGATCAATCGGCTGATTCCATACATTTTTCGGATACTTATTTTTATTTACAATCTTATTGGGCATTTGAGGATAATGCCGGAATCTTATAATGATGATCTTATGTTAATACCTGCCTTTCGGAAAACTTTTATTATTCCGGTTTCCCTTTTATTTTTTTGTTGGAGTCTAACGTCTTTCAGCCAACAATTCGAGGGCTTCAGAACCTCGCGGTTTAGTGGTGTGCAAGGCTTGTTAGGCAATCCTGCCTCGGGTGCCAGTTCGGTATATAAATGGGATGTCAACCTTTTTTCCATCCATGCGGCGGCTCAAAATAATAATGCCACATTTTCGGTAAGCGATTTTAATTCGAGCTTCGATTCGGACATTCTTGATCAACAACTTACCGGGGAAAATGCCGATCCGACCAATGCCCTGCTTGGTTTGGATATTCTTGGTCCTTCGGCCATGTTCCGGATTGGGAAAGCCGGAACATTTGGTATCACCACGAGGGCAAGATTGCTGGTTAATTTTGATGGGATTGATGGTACATTGTTGAACCAATTTGCTGATGGGGGAATTACCTATCCCACTACTTTCAATATAAATGGAGATCAAAGGACAACGCTGAACGGCTGGTCTGAAATAGGGTTTTCTTATTCAAGGGAAATGTATTCCAACCAAAAGGTTAATCTCTATGGCGGGGTGACGGTAAAACTAATGGGGAGTGATTTTAACGGCTATTTGAACGGTAATAATATAAGAGGTACTTTGGATCAGGATGCCAGTCAGGATGAATTTCTAACCAATACCAATGGTAGTATCGGGTTTGCTTTCGGTGGAACTTCTTTTGAAGGAGAAGGAATGAGTTTTTTCAATTTTGAAACCCTCTCACCGGGATTTGATTTGGGGGCGCAACTCGAATTGAAGGGAAATCAACCCAAATACAGAGGCGGTTACCAGGTAAAATTTGGTTTATCGCTTCTCGATATCGGCTCCTTAAAGTATGATCCGGATCCCCAAAGGTCGGGGGCTTACAATATTAATATCGGTGCTAATCAGCGGTTTTATTTGAGTGCCTTTGACAATATTGACCCTGATAATATCAAAAATGTTTTCGACAATAACCCGCAGTATTTTAACGCTGCAAGTGGAGGTAGTGGGGCATCTTATAATGTGAACTTGCCAACAAGGTTGCTTGCCGATGTGGATTATAACCTAACCAAAGGGTGGTTTGTCAATCTGATGGGGCAGGTTTCTCTGGCTTCAACCGGCAGCAGCAAACCCTACAATCCAGCTTACTATTCAGGATTTGTATTGACACCGCGTTATGAATCCCGTGCTTTCGGATTTTGGTTGCCTGTTCAATACAATCAGCTTTCTTCTTTTAATGCAGGAATCGGATTAAAATTGGGGCCTCTGTATTTCGGCAGCGGGAGCATTCTTTCTGCGCTGTTGGGGGAAAGCCGGCAGGCAGATGCTTATATAGGCTTGCGTTTTGGTGGGAGGGGATTGGGTAAATCAAAAAATAGAGCGTAACCCTTGTTGTAGGCAATGTTATGGAAGCACCCAACTTGTGCATCTATTAAGAAAAGGAATCAGAATGTCGCGATACTTCGCAACGATAATTTTTATTTTTGTATTATTTTCTTGCGGACAGTACATACAAACTGACAAATCAGAACTTAAACAAATTTAATATGACATACTAAGTACAGACTCACTGACAGGAAAATATTATCTGATTGAAAACTTTGCAAACTTTGAAACAAAAACAATAATACAATCGGATACAACATACTTCATTGCGAATTGTGTCGGCACACAAAAAGGCATTTGGGAAGACAAAATATATGATAGCCTTGTACTTATTTCTAAAGACAAATTACCTACTCAAGAAAAAAATAACCATTTGGTAATGTTTGGTAATGGCCCCTTCAAATTATAGTTTTTCATTGCCATATTTCAGTAAAGACAAGTAGCCTTTCTTAATCCACTACCATCATTATTGGGGACACTTGTGTGCTGAATATTCTTTGACACTATATATGAAATCAATAGGGAATGGTTTTTTATAAAATATATTTCAGTATGGTAAGTTGACAAAAGGATCCACAGGAAACTTGGCAAGAAGCTGGCAGAAAGCAATAGTATCCGCCATTTATTCTCTATTAAGCATTTGTTCGGGCAGGAAGTTCAATGAATCCAAGCCTACTCATATTCATGGAATAGCTTTTTTAAAAAAACATAATGACAGCTACGCACATAGTAGAGGCCATTCGTTTCAATCAAGACTTTATTATACTAAATATTATTGGTAATGACTTTAAATTCCGTTGATCAAATTATCTGGCAGACTTCATGCAGCAACAGAAATAGAGAGAAAAATGTACAAAATTTCCTCTTCAGGTTATGGAATAGATTGGCCTTTAATTGACGAAGTCCTTTCCGTTGGTGGTATCCTTAGAGCTTTCGGAAAATAATTCTTCTTACCAAAAATATATTTATTGCAAGTGGGCCTAACCAAGAAAAAATCAGGGGTAGTATATCCATTTATGTGAACGGATTTTAAACTTTAGATCAAGTTAAAGCAGTGTATTTCCTGCATACAGAATGCATGCTCCTATCTATCTGTAATCGGTAAAACAATATTCCCTGTTCACAGTTGCCTTTTACTCAAACAATCATAAAGCCTTCAGGGCATCTCTAAAAGCCCAAGATACTCCGTTATACCAATTCCATAACATCCTTATTTACAGAAGTAAACCCGGGCGTTATAAAATTGGAAGGCTTTTTGAGTGGATATTAAAGGCCCCCTTTATAGAAAAGTCTCTTTTACTATCCTTCCGTGTTTTTTGGAGGAGGAGGTGGACCTTGCCGCCTGTTCTGATCACCCCTTGGTCTCGGCCTATTTTTTGGTGGACCCTGTCTTGGTTCGCCCCCTGTTTTATTTTCAGGTTTGTTTTGTGGCCTTTCCTGATTAGGTGGTCGATCCTGATTATTCGGTCTCTCCGGATTGGGTTGTCTTTCGGGATTGGGTGGCCGCTCCGGATTCGATGGTCTGTTGCGCTGATTTTTCCCTTGCCTTGGGTTCTGATTCCGGTTTCCCTCGGGCTTGTTTTCATCGCGGCGCTCAGGCTTTCTGTTCTGCGGAGGTTGCCCTTGTCCGGGTTGGTTTGGTGCGCCTCCCGGGTTTTGGTCGTTGCCGCCCCCTTTTTTACGCTGTTGCTGTTCCCTTCCCCGGCTTTGTTCCTTATCCCGGTTGCGACGGCTCGTTTTTTCGAGGCTGCGAAGGCTGATTTGCCCTACCACATCCACAAATTCAGGTTCTATATCCAAAGTTTTATTGCTTATCAATTCCACCGCCTGTAGTTCGTCGGGTTTTTTACCCTCTTTGTTCATGCTTTTTATTTCAAGTACGCGCTCTATGGTCAGTGGATACTGCTTTGTACTGTCGGGCAATGTGAACCACATCAGGTTCCGGAAAATATCTTTTTTCACCAGAAAGGCTCTGCCCCGGGTTACTTCAAGCGAATCGGCATGGGTAGGGAAATGTTGCAAGGCATCGAGATAGGTATCAAGCTCATAGTTGAGGCAGCATTTCAGCCGGCCACATTGTCCGCTCAATTTGGTTTGGTTGATGCTCAGGTTCTGATAACGGGCAGCCTGTGTATTTACACTTTTAAAGTCCGTCAGCCAGGTACTGCAGCAAAGTTCGCGGCCACAACTACCAATACCACCCGCTTTACCAGCTTCTTGCCGGGCACCAATCTGACGCATTTCCACCTTTACCCTAAAATCTCCGGCATACTGTTTGATGAGTTCGCGGAAATCCACCCGATCATCGGCGGTATAAAAAAAAGTGGCTTTTTTGCCATCAGCCTGCAGCTCTACTTCAGCTAGTTTCATTTCTAAACCAAGATTACGGGCCGCGGCACGGCTACGTACAAGCATTTCCCGTTCCTTTGATTTGCTCTCCTGCCATTTATCAATATCGGTAGGGGATGATCGACGTAAAATCTTTTTTATTTCATTGGAATCTTCGGGTATCCGATGCTTTTTCAACTGCATCCGCACCAACTCCCCAGTCAGGCTTATTTCGCCCACATCGAAGCCTGAAACACCTTCGAGCGTTACCATTTCCCCTTTTTCAAAAAACTGGAGAGTAGGATTTCTGAAATAATCCTTTCGGCTTCCATTATTGAAGCTTATTTCAACAATTTTACAACTGCTTTCGGGGTCGCTAAAGGGCAGGTTGGCCAGCCAATCATGCACATTCATGCGGTTACAACCACCTGTGCTGCACCCTCCGTTACTTTTACATCCACCCGGCTTCCCATCTTTTGCCGTTCCACAACTATTACATCCCATATGCTTACGATTCCCGAAAAATTAATTTCTTTCCATGATAATAATTCCGGTATCCCTCTGCAGAATCCGGCATGATTTTCTTGCCCGAACCCATCGCTGTAAATTTTCTTTATGACAAAGAAGAATTACAATTCCTGATTGGAGCTGCTTAATAGATTGGAAAAAAGGTAAGACTTGAGATACAAATGTTCTGTCTATTCCGGAATATGACCGGAAACCAAAGGAGCTATTGATAAAAAATTACAATAGAACCCCTTCAAAACCAATATGTTATCAATCCAAAGATTGATTTTTATATAAAACACTTATCCCCTGATTATTTCCTCTGCACCCTGTATCACCACATTTCTAATCCTTCGGCAAAGGTCATTTTTCATAGCCAGCTTGCATGGTACAAACCCTCTTCTACTATTCAACTCTCAAAAATAAGGAAATATTACATTATATTTTTGTAACTGTTTGTGGGGGATTTCCGGTTTTAGCTATTGCATGTAGACGGTATTCATTGATTTTTTGCTTTTGAAAGGCCTTTTTTACCAGATTTAGTTGATGGTATTGGTGCGTGAGACACATTTCAAGTTGGATAAAGAAACGGTATGTGCGACACGTCCGGCAACAGAACCCTTTACGATATTCAAAATCCTCCCATCACCTTTCGCTCTTTGATGATGTAGCGCATTTTGATGGTCAGGCTGTGAAAAAGCATTTTTGGGTTGGCATTACGTTCCACGTAATAAATGGCAGGCTCCAGCAATTTGGCAAGTGCTCCTAGGGTACTTGGGCCGGCTACTTTGGTAAGTCGCAGGGCAAATTCAGCCTCTTCTTTTGGTAACTGTAAATGGTCGGTACCTACCAGCAGAATTCGTAAACTTTGGTCAATCAGTTCAAGAAAATACAGCAGTAATTGCTTTTGCTTTTCGCGGCCAAGGGTGGATAGTGTATTGACAATCTGATTTTGGTCGGCAAAGGGATTTCCGCTTTTGGATGCCATCATGGTGGCATTCAGCCAGTCACGGAGTAAGGCATTCCACTCTTCTTCGTGATGCTCAATCAATTGTTCTGCTTCCCGGTAGCTGCCCCCCGAAACGAGCGCCAACTGACTTGCTTTTTCCGGAGAAAACTGATGTCTTTCCTCTAGCGCTCCGGCAATGTCCGTCACCTTCAGCGGTGGCACCCTGATTACCTGACAGCGGCTGATGATGGTGGACAGTAATTTCTCTTCGTTTTCGGCAGCAAAAATAAACAGGGTATCGGGTGGCGGTTCCTCTATCAGTTTCAAAAGCCTGTTGCCCTCGTTGCCCAAAGCTTCAGGCATCCACATCAACAGTACTTTATACCGGCTTTCAAATGATTTCAGGTTGATTTTATGAATGATATCGTCACATTCTTTCGCCGTAATATTCCCTTGCTTGTTATCTGCTTTTATAAACTGCAGCCAGTCAAACAGGTTTCCATAAGGATGTGTTTTATAAAACTGCCGCCATTGCGAGGCAAAATCACCGCTTACGGCCGGGGCGGTACTAGTGGGGTCTTTTTTAAATACCGGGTATGAAAAATGCAAATCGGGATGCATCAGATCGAGTGCTTTTTTGTCAAAGGACTCAAATCCCGATGGGTCAATCCCCGGGCTATCTTCTTTTTTTTCTTCGGGTAAGGCACTCATGCCGCCAAAAAGATCGGCAACCATTACCGGGTCTTTTTTTTGTTTGCCTATGCTTACCACATATTGCGCAAAACCCATGGCAAGGGGCAAAACCCCGGTCCCTTCCTGCCCTACCATGAGGATGGCATGGCTCAACCGGTTACGGTTTACCATGTCTACAAGCTTAGACTGCAATTCGGTCTGACCGATTATATTGGGAAATAATGAAGTGATGGTTATGCTTTTTAGGCTTCCAAAATAAGTGCAACATTTGCGGAGCGCAAAAATTTGTGTATAAAAAAACCCCTGCAGGTTGCAGAGGTATCTTAAATAGGTAGGTCAAACCTTAGTTGAGATACTTAGTTATGTTCTCGCTCATAGGTTCTACATTGCTTGGGAAATGCTGTAAAAGCTTCCCGTTTTCGTCAAGTAAAAATTTATTAAAGTTCCATCCAATGGTAGCATCCAATACCCCATTCTCGCTTTTGTTGGTCAGCCATTTAAACAAAGGATCGATATCTCCACCCTTTACGCTCACTTTTGAAGCCATCGGGAAAGTGACACTGAACTTGCTGGTGCAAAATTCTTTAATTTCCTCATTGCTTCCCGGTTCTTGTCCGCCAAAATTGTTGGCAGGGAAACCAATTACTACGAGTTTGCCTTTATATTTTTTGTACAACTCCTCTAAACCGGTATATTGACGGGTATAACCACATTGAGAGGCTGTATTGACAATTAAAATCTTTTTGCCTTTGTAGGCACTCAAATCAAGAGTACCACCATCAATACTTTTTACTTTAAAGCTATAAGCGGTATCTGATTTGATAGGGGTAAAAGCCAAAGTGGTAATGGCTGCTGCTGTAATTAGTAACCTGGTCATTTTTTTACTGTTGATTTGTAATGATAAACAAATTATTATAAGTAATGTTCCGGGTAAGACGCTAATTCGCAGGATTATTTCCTAAAATCTTGCCAAACCATTCAACGCATTTCAAACGCACCGAGGTCGGGTCGCGTGCCAACCGTTCTCGGATTGCCATCAAGATCTGTTAAAAGCATAGAAGTTTGCCCGGCATTGATGGCCGGTGAACCCGTTCGTAACCGGAAATTATAACGCCGCAGGTTGGTATTGATGCTGTCAAAAAGCGGATCCTGATTGCGGATGACCTGTTGTTCCACCACATTTTGCAAAGCATCTTTGCTTTTGTACAATACATTTTGCAGTAAAATACTAAATGCAGGCCCTGCTACCCGGTTTATGAGGACCTCATTTTCGGGTAATCCCCCTTCGCCCCATACAATACAGTTGGTAAAACGTGTATTCATGGGTTGGGTAACGCCATTGAAACTATTGCCAGCATAAAGTACCGGTTGGCGGTGGTTCTGGTAAAAATTAGCATAGGTGGCCAGCGTGCAATGCTCAAAAACATATTGTCCGCCCCCGGTTAAAATAACATTGCTGCCCCCGGTACCTGCCTGCCCGTCGTTGCCGCATTGGGTAATCTTACAATTGCGGGCAATCACGGAACTATTGAAGGCAAACAGCCCGATATCGTAAGCATTTTCAATAATACACTGCTCCATTGTGAGTTTGGCCGGAATGGCAGTGGGTTGTCCTGCACAAAGAATGGCCTGAAAAGCATTGCTGATTTGCGTATAGCGCAACAGGTTGCCATTACTGCCATCGTTAAAAATAATGCCGGGCCATCCGCCGGGAAAATCGCTGTTGGGTGCGTCGAGCCGGTCGCTCCTGAAACGGATCCGGTCGGTTTCGCCTGCTTCCCCGAGACATTGCAACCGGCCATTTACAATCAGCGGGGCATTGGCATTGCAATAAATACGAGATCCTTTTTCAATGGTCAGCGTGGCTCCGGCTGCCACCGTAAGCGGTTTCAGGATTACATAAGGCAGGTTGGCATCCCAAACCGTGGTTCCGCT
>JBBQXO010000035.1:0-34544 GCA_038209595.1 Chitinophagales bacterium | reverse complement strand
CATTTTAGATATAATAGGAGAAATAATATGGACACCATTTTTCACAATCTGATCACCAAAATGGTAAAAAATAAGCCAAAGAGAATTAGCGATTCAAATGGATGAATCGTGCGGCCTAAACGTATATACCTATAGCTTTATTTAAAGGCTGAAAATGGACTATAATAATTTTATAGAAGCAAAACCGGACATCATGTTGGGAAAACCGGTATTTAAGGGTACCCGAATAACTGTGGAATTTATTCTAAAGAAGCTTTCAGAAGAAGCTACTGTTGAACAATTAATGGCAGGTTATCCTGCCCTAACCAAAGAAGCAATTTTAGCCGCTATTTCATATGCTTCGGATGTAATTGCAAATGATACATTACTGGTTGTTGAATGATACTCGCTGATGAAAATATTCATACATCGATTATTTCAGCATTACGAAGTGCCGGGATTGAGGTATATTCAATTTATGAATCTAATCGTGGACTAAAAGATTCAGAGATTATTGATGTAGCAAGGAATATGAGATTTTCTATATTAACAGAAGACAAGGATTTTGGAGAATGGGTTTTTGCCCATCATATCCGGGATATTAGTGTTATATTTTCACGCTATTCATTCTCTGAAACAAAATCTATTACACAAATACTTTGCGATTATTTGAAGCGAAATATAATTTTACATCCGGTCTTTATTACGCTTACTATTAGTAAAGTCCGGGTACGACAACTATAATTAAAACTACCTGACAGACTACCAACAATATTTTTCCAATTCACCCATTCAAGCAACGTCTCCTGCAAGGGAAGTTGCGCAATGCATCCTCCGCCTCCTGTAAGGGTCGTTGCGCAGCCTTGAGCCACATTATAGCACCACTTTCCTCCTTCTCCTGCCCACCGGCACCACCCTCCTGTTTTCAAGCAACACATAGGTTTCATCGGGGCATTCATTTATTTAAGGAGCGGTTCACCAAATGATTCCGTAATTAAAACTACCTGACAGACTTCCAACAATATTTTTCCAATTCACCCATTCAAGCAACGTCTCCTGCAAGGGACGTTGCGCAATGGATCCTCCGCCTCCTGTAAGGGACGTTGCGCAGCCTTGAGCCACATCACCCCACGACCTTCCTCCGCCTCCTGCTCACCGGCACCACCTGCCCGTTTTCAAGCAGCACATAGGTTTCATTGGGGCGTTCGTTTATTTAAGGAGCGGTTCACCAAATGACTCCGGTGTACCCGTACAAATCTTTCATGGGGCAGCAGATATTCGAACCACTGCAATACTTTGCATACCAATAGGGGGTAGGCGGTTGGTAAAATAAATGCGGCTGCAGTTGCTGCTGCTTTTATTGCGGATAATGTGAGTCGAAATCAGTTTTATCTTTCCGGTGCTATGTCGGTAAGGCAATGCTTGCACAAGTGTGGTTTTAAAAAAGTGGGTGTCAGATAATTTGTATAACAAATTATCTGACACCCACATGAAGAATCTATAATGGGGTTCTCTAAAAACCCCTGATACTGAACGAGGGGTTTTTAGAGAACTCATTTATCTATTGCGATGGCAACACGGCGCATTTTCCACTCAAAATCAAATCCTTGACATTGTTTTGCTGCAGGGTAGCTCCGCTTTTTAATTGCACACTCGAGGCAAAAGCATCTGCCGTGCTGATGATACAAATGCGGGGTGTGGAGGTAGCAATAGTTACATGGGTAGATGCATTGGGTACTTTGCCTGTATTCCAGTTGCCGGGGGTATGCCAGTCGGTACTTATGGCGCCTGTCCATACTGCGGTTGACAATACCACATGGGCAAAAGCGGTATCGGTACAGCCCTGCGGATTGGTAACAATAAGGCGGTAGGTACCCGGTACTACCGATGACGGATTGCCGGTATTCCAAACAGCGGTAAGCGATGCGGTGTTGTACAGCGGCAGCAGGTTGGTGGTTTCGCCCGCACATACATGATACACAGTGGTATCTGCACCCAATGCAGGTTTAGGCAATACCGTAACCGTTACCCTTGCCGTATCGGCACAGCCTGCCGTGTTGGTGCCTATTATCTGGTAGGTTCCTGATTCCACGCTATCAGGTCTAGCAACAATTACAAAGCTTTGATTGAAGTACGCATAACTAAGAGATCCATTCGTAAAGTTTTGTACAAGGTTGTAGCCACCGCCTATACAATAGGCGCGGTTAAGGTCGGCACCTAAATTTGGTTTCAAAATACTGATAGCCGCGGAGGTATCACCCACAAACGAACCCGGGCTGCTCAATAACCTTATACGGTAATTGGTACCGTTGGGTGTATTGCCAGGTATAATCGCATTAATTACTGCTGCCTGATTAAGCCCATTACCCACCAGCGGTACCGATCCAATAACAACCGGAGCGGTAAAAGAACCCGAAGCATTACTTAACTGTGCTGAAATGGTGTTGCCTGCGGCAAAGGCACCATCTGCATTGGCATTAATAGTAAGGCCAAATGCTGCACAAGCCGTAGCTGCGGTGGTATTTGCTATCCTTAGTTTGTAAATGGTAGCAGTTAAGATGCTGGTATCGCCTACACAACCGAAATTAGTTTCTACCAGTTTTATAGTACCAATAGTACTTTGGCTGGGAGGCTGTGCCCAAGTTACGGCTATACTATTGGTATTGCTTCCGCCTGTTTGTGTTCCCGATGTGATCATCCAGTTCCAGATGCTGCCGGTAACGGCAGGTACATTATAAGCATAATTGATGGTGCCGTTTACTTGTATCGGGCCGGCGATGGTTCGCGGTAGCGACTTATTGCCAATGGTCAATGCATTGGTGCCAGACAACCCGGTAACTACCGGATTGGTACTGCTAACCCGAACCCTGAAATTAGTACCGCCAACTAATGTATTTGGCAGTTTGCAACCTATGATAGAACTCACCGTTCCGGTAAAAGAACCGATGATTACCGGTGAAGCAAACGAACCTGTTGCATTGCTTAATTCCACATTAAACACATTTCCTGCATTGTACGTGCCACGTGCATCATACGAAACATGTACACTGTCGCTTGTACACATTACGGTTTTGGTAATGGCATTTACATTTATAAACGGCGAGGCTGCCGCAGCAGCAATAGGGAAAGGGTAAATGTTGGTTATACTCCAGCCAGCACTTGTTCTGCTGCGGATAAACAATTTATGATCGCCTGCAGAAAGCCCTGAAATATTTATCAATGTAGCAAAATCAGCCAAGGTAGCAGCGGGATTTATAGCTATTGGCACGGCACTGCCAATACCAGGATCGGTATCAATAAAGTACTCAATATTGGTAATGTTAGCCGGCGGTAAGCTGCTTGCCGGGTTTGGCTTGTACAAAATTTGCCGGTTGGTTACACTCCATTTGCCAACAGCATCCCGGCTGCGAATAAATAACTGGTGTATGCCTGTAGGTAGCGAATCTATGTTTGAGCTAAAATTGATATTCTGCACATCTACACCTGCTGTAAGGGGAATATTGGTGCCACTGCCAAAGCCCGGGTCGTTGTTAAAAAAGTATTCGGCTTTTACAATATTGCTGGCTGCACCGCCTGCATTACCGCCTGGTTTATAAAGTATTTGGCGATTGGTTATACTCCATTTTCCATTGGCATTGCGGCTGCGGATATATAGCTGGTGAACCCCAATGGGCAAGGTATCAATACCGGCTGCAAAAGCGATATTTTGTACATCGGTACCGGGTGTTAAAGGAATATTGGTGCCACTGCCAAAGCCCGGGTCGTTGTTAAAAAAGTATTCGGCTTTTACTACGTTAGATACAACAGCTCCGGCTGAAATAGTCGGTTTATAAAAAATAAATCGGTTAGAGATACTCCACTTACCGTTGGCATCTCTGCTTCTGATAAAAAGGAAATGGACGCCCTCTGTAACGCCTGCAAGCGGCACGCTAAATGTTCTGTCTATAACATTCGGCAATGGAGTAGTTATTGGTATGCTGGTAGCATTGCCAAAACCAGGGTCGGTATTTAAATAATACTCCGCCCCTGTAATATTGGGTTGTGCAGAAGCCTGCCAACACCAAAACAAGCATAGTATTATTGCAATAATTTTTTGCATAACAATATTTTTATAATGTGCTATCATCTGCCGTGTTCCGTGTGCTCACGAAACAGTTTTCAGCATCCGGTTCGTGAGGGCACGAACCAGGGCCTATGCGTATAAAAAGCCCATAGGATTGGTCAATTTAATTATTGCTTTTGGTGCTGAATGTTACATTGAGCGTATTGCCGGCAGGTGCTGCGGGAGCCTGTATTTTGTAAATGGCCGGTATAGCCGGTTGCAGTGCAAGCTTAAAAGGCGAACCGCCACCAAAGGCTCCTAAATTTGCACCGGAACTACCTGCTCCAATAGCCGGGCTACCAGCCTTTAGCACAAATGATACATCGTCGGCGCCGCTGTTGTTTACAAAAACGTTGGCCATGGCTACGCTGTTTTGGTTATTGTTACCTGCTGGTAGCACACTGGCTGCCCCGCTCATATTAAACTGTACCGTGCAATTGTCAAATGTGTAGGGGCTGCTGGTGTTATTAAAAATGTTATTCTCTACAATGGCATTGGTAACTGTACTAGGAGAACTAGAAATAGCATTTATAACATTATGCGTAAATACCGTGAGCTGATTGCCATTATTTGAAGATATTCCGTTCCCAATAATATTATTGGTAACCACATTATTATTGCCTTGATTGATAGTCACATTAGCCTGTATCCACGAATTAATAACTACCAACGATGTACCTGAGCCATTAACAAATGCACTCAGGATCACATTGTCACCAACAAAACACCTGTCAATCCTGATATTAGAGGCATCAATATAAACGTCGTTAACAACATAAATATGGAATACAGAATTATTTGCAAGGTTGCCGGTACCACCCACGGTCATCGCATCTACCCTGCCGATGTTGTTACTAAATTGCTGATTGGGATGCACGGCCAAAAAAGCGCCCGTACTAATCCATGTAAGGCGTTTGTTAGTAGTTAAAGATCCATACGAAGTAATAGAAGGTTCGAGGTGGATGGTATCTCCTGCCAATACTGCGGCAGCATCGTTAGCCGCCTGTGCGGTGGTAAAATTGGCGCTAACACCCAGGTTGTTATTTACCCGCCATATTTTGGCAAAAGAAACAACTGTCATCAACATCATTGCTAAAGTAAAAATCCCATACTTTTTCATATTCATTTGATTTAGGATGCGAAACAATTGAAATTTCTCCAACTTTTATCGGGTGAAACCACCCAGAAAATAGGGTGTTTTCACGGTATTTTTTTCTTTAGATTTTCCCTAAATGTTTAAAAATTGAATTTTAGGGTTATTGGAATCAACGATATGTTTCAGCACCAAATTAATTTGCAATGGATAAAACACATTCATTGGTGCACTTGTATGTGCTGTCGAGGCAGACGAAATGTGGCGTTTATGGCAAAAAAGAAGTCCCGAAGAAACAAGGGTTAATAGGGGTAAAAAATGAAGGAAGTTGTTAGGGCGATTCTACAAGGTGTTGTTCGAGGAACAAGTTTGTACTTTTTACAGGTAACAGTTAAAATTGTAAAATAGGTGATTGGCCATTATCAGAAGTTTTAAAAGCACAATTATTTTCTATAGTAAGCTTAAAGAAGTAATTCTCTTTTGGGGGTCGAATACAAGGATTTAAACTACATGTTTGGTAATAATAAAGGGTATACTGCCAAAATAATTTATAAGGAAAACTACGAAGAAAATCAATTAGTTTCTAACTAATTTAGCCTGAATATTTTCGAATTCAGTTGTTCTGCCAATATTGTATCCTTTGGCCAAATTCCTGATAGCAGCTAATTTTTTTTATTTAGCTTTATACTAAATTGTTTTGACTGATAGTGACCCATCCAATATTGTTGGATTTGTTGTCCTTCTTTTTCGTCTTTTTCGATCTAAACTATTTGGAAAGCTATTTCTGAATTTGTTGATTAGCATCTTTTTTTGAGAAAATCTTGCCACTTTTATACTTTTCTTTTGCTTTTAAAATACCATCTTTTTGTTTGGCGTTTATTTGGAAAATGCCTGTTTATAATCAAGGAGGCAGTTGATTTCGTCAACCAAATTGCTTTCCTCATTTGATTTATTTTTTAATTAAATCAAATGTTAAGTTGGATTTAGTTATTTAGTATAAATTTTAGTTTATTGAAGATACAAAACTTAACTCAACTAAAATGGACCCGCAAAGTTTGGAAATTTTTTAGCGAAATGACTAAGGAGGAATGGAATTGTTACCTTCTTTTACTCATTTTTCAAGTAGAAACGCTTAAAAAAAAGCTTTATTTATTATATCGTTAAAGAATAATCATATACCAGAGAAAATTTAATTTTATCCAATAACTGCATGGGTCTATCAAAAAGAGTGTTTCGGGTTGTAGATTCCAACCATAACAATTTCTAAAACATGCATGTTCTGTTATTGAAAAGGTGTTCCACCATGGCAGTTGATCCGATCAGGTTGCTGTTATCAATTACTATTGGCTTGTGCGGCTAAAAATAGAAATGATTTATATTTACTTTGTATGGCATACAGTAGTTGTATTTTTAAGTGTCCGTTTACGCATTTTATAAATTGCCTTTTTATGCTGCAAACCAAAGCAGTAATCCTAATTACAATAAGATTACTAAAGAAAAGTAATGACTTAGTTTCCTCCATCCTCCATTCAATATAATCTTTATTTTTTCCTGTAAAAAATAAGGCAAATTCATCACATGAACAGGTTTGCCTAACGGTGTTTGTATTGTATCTTTTTTTAAAGCATCTGCATACAACCTTACGGCAAAGCGATGAGGCAATATATCTATCAGTAATAGCAAAGAGCGCAGGGTGAAGGTCGCACCGCATATCCCTTCTACCGGAACTATATTACCGGGAAACGATAGCAAATAATCCATTTCTGCCGTAGGATCTTTTTTCCCACGGGTTCACCATAGAGGCTTGTAATGTTAGGCTTGCCCGGGGGCCAATAATTCTTGCCCCATCATGTGTTCTATTACTTTACCCTGATATATTATTCAGGTCTTTTATCATAATCAGTGGATGCTGTAGCCCTGTATAAAAGTTCATAAGACCGGTTTCATGCATTTGCAGCCGGGGAGATTTCTATCTATGCCGCTTGTAAGCTATCAACGCCATGTTCAGTTATTTTTTGTCACATTCGGGGGCAATTTTTGTGCATTCTTGTAATATTTCGGGGGTAACTGCTTGGATAATAATCATATTTCGGGTGCAATAGATTTGTATTTTGTCAGATTTAGGGGGCATTTTAACCTCGTTTTTGTCACATTTCGGGTCCATTTTGTAAAAAGGGGGAGTAGTAACATCGGGTTCAGGGGATAAAAAGGTCATCCATTGTCAGTTGGTTTTGCACCATTTCGTGGCTGTATGCATTGGGTTGAATACCAAAAGTAGAAAGCATCGTGAGGAATAAAGTCTTCTTTTTATTGAGTGGCTGTTGGCTGAACACAAAGAGCTTTTGCCTTAGTTCGGCGGCGTATTTTTTATCGATACTGAAAATGCCTTTGGAGAATTTCATTTCGCAAATATGAATAATGTTGTCTGCCCTTTCAATGAGTAAATCAATTTGTGCCAGCGCCACACTATCCCCTCCACGCCATGCACTCTCTTCGGTTGAAATCGCCGTAAGTTTCAGGGCTTCCTTTATTTGAGGTACATGTTGCATACACACATTTTCATAAGCAAGCCCGGCCCATGCGTACCAGGCAGGGGTATCCGTTATTTTTACCCAACTGTTAGCAGTTTTACGGGTTCTGCCCTTCATAAATTGCTGATGGAAAAGCATAAACGGATCTGCTAAGCGGTACAAGGATCCTTGTTTTTCTTTTTTATATGGCAGTTGTTTATCTACAAAGCCGGAAGCCAGCAATTCATCCAATGTTTCGGTAAATGAACCGCCGGTTGCCATGCCGCTTTTTTGCAGCAATACATCACGCACCAATCCTTTTTTTATGGTAGCCAGGGTTTCAATTATTTTATAATGACGCTCACTGTTGCTAAACAACGAAGCAAACAGTTCTTCATACTCATGCATCAGCATGCCCGATGCGGTAAAACAGGTGCGATCTACAAATTGCATTACACTTTCGCCCTTGCGCACCTGATCGAGGTAAAAAGGGATGCCACCCATTATCATATAGCATTGTACTATATCGTAACGGTTCCACACAATGCCCTTATCTGCAAGAAAAAGTTCGGTTTCATGCAGGGTGAAAGGTTCTAGCTTTATTTTATGCGTAACCCGGTTATACAAGCCGCCTTTGTTGTTCAGTATTTTTTTGATCATCCACGATGCGGCTGATCCGCAAATTACCACGACAAGGTCGTTTCGTTTGGTGCAATAACTGTTCCAGAAATTCTCAAACGCCATTAAAAATTTGCTGCGGGGTGTATCCATCCAGGGCATTTCGTCCAAAAAAATGACCTTCTTTTTCCTCCCTTTTAGGGTATCCACATAGTTTTCAAGCATGTAAAAAGCCGAAAGCCATGTTTTGGGAACTTCTATCGCATCTCTGTATCCTGCCTTTATAAGTGTGTTTCTAAAATGCAGCAACTGATCGCTCATAGTTCCATTGTGCAGTCCTGTTATATCAAAAACTGTGCTTTCAGCAAAATATTGGCGTATTAAATAGGTTTTACCAATTCGCCTGCGGCCATACACGGCTACGAGGCACGATTGTGTAGCATCCATGCAACTTTTCAGGTTTTCTTTGCTTGCTTTACGGCCAATCAGGTGCATAATGGTATTTTTATATTCCACCAAAATTAGGGAAAAATGAGAATTTTGGCTGAATATAAAAAGGTATACTCAGCCAAAACTATAAAAAAATATGAATTTTGGCTGAGTATGGACAATTATAATCTGCCAAAACTATAGAAAAAGTTGAATTTTGGCTATTTATAGAAAATTATAATCGGCCAAAACTATAGAAAAAGTTGAGTTTTGGCTAATTATAATAATTTGAAAACAGCCAAAACCATTTAAAATTGAATGTTGACTGACTACAGCGATTTGCATTTATGCAATATTTTTAGAGCAGTGGGTAAGCTTGCTGCCTGATTTTCAAAAAGGATTAGGCCATACCACTATACAAAACAAGGTGAAATTGTTGGCCAAAAGTTTCATTTAATAAGTAAAAAAAGTCCTTCGGTAAAAGCTAAGGGAACAACTGATATTTCACGCCCCGGCATTCCTAAAAACTCCCCGCTGAAAGCGAGGAGTTTTTAGGAATGCCGGGGTAAATTTGTGAAACAACTACATGTTAGTTCTTTATAAATGGTATGGATTTTATTTGATCTTTATTTGTAAAATGGATAATATAACCTCCGTTTGGCCATGTATTGGCAGGTATATCTAGCTGATTTTGTCCCTCAGGTAAACGCACATTTTGCTGATGCATTAACCGGCCTTTCATATTGTATATCTGTAGCTGACCTTTTTGTTGCTTAGGCGATGTAAACAAAACTTTTAATTGATCCTTTACGGGATTTCCTGCTATTTGTACGATGGTTTCGGTGATAGGAATGGTAATTTTGCGAACGGAGGAATATTCCTTGTTTCCATTCTTATCCACCATAATTAGCTCACCGGCACCACTTGTCCATTTTGCAGCACCACATAGGTTTCTTATGTGCGCTTGCTTATAAATGCCCGGTTTACCAAATGGTTTCGGTGTACCCGCACAAATGTTTCATCAGGCAGCAGGTCAAACCACTGCAACACTTTGCACACCAACAGGGGTGGCCTGTTGGTAAAATAGATACGGCTGTAGTTGCTGCTGCTTTCAATGCGTACGATGTGGGATGGGTGCAGGTCAATATTGCCGCAACCTTGCCGTAGGGGCATTACTTGCATACAAATTATTCTAGTGTAAATAATGTGGATTTATCAGTGGGTTTAAAATTGCAATTTTAGTTTAGAAAGGGTAGGGTGTAAATTACAATAATTTTAGGGTGTTTTTACGGGGGATAAGTATTACGTAATAGCCTTTACTTTGTGAATTATTAAAATAGAGTTGGTGTTCTATGCAAACAAAAAGGATTAGCCACAATTTGCAGACTTTGCGCTTATTTATTTAATCTACGTTTTTTAGATATCTTTAATTAAATTTAATTTATTATGAGTTTTAATGTAATTGGTGAATTTAGAGCAGCTCCAATCGGTCTTACTGCCGGTGTAAGAAGCCATTTAAGATTTATTAAAGCCCAAAAGGAAGCGGAGAGTTCCGGAAGGTCTGATGCAAGGGCATTTAGTGAAGCTGTTTGTTTTAGTATTGAAAATTTGCAGGAGGTTCTTAATCAGGCAAAAGGCTACCTTGATAAACTTGGTGTTTCCTCTGATGCGCAGAACATAGCGTTTTACAATATTATAAACGATAATACTGCCCGTGTTCCCGCACATTTACGAAACAAGCCATCTATAATGTTGGTTGGTTCTAGAGTGGAGGCCGATGAAGTTACCGGAGAAGTGAAACTTATTGAAAACGAATTGACTAAATCAGTTGGCCGTTTATCTCAAACTTTAAAAGATGATCCCGAACAAATTGATGAAACAAATCTGCCTGATATTACTATTCCGGAGTATCCCTTAAACTTTTTTGATTTGGGTAATAAGCATCCTTGATTAAGGCTCGATTTATGCGTATTTCTTATATTATTTTGCTTATTTTAATTACGCTTGTGGTTGCATTGTGCTACCGCAAGCGTAGTTTACTTTGTACCCCGCTCTTTATATTTTTTTTATTTTTCACCCTTGGTGTAGAAGTGGTTGCTGATATTTTAAAATACACTTTTGATGCTAATAATCTTTGGGTGTATAATTTGTATATTTATCTTTCTTTCCCTTGCTGGTTTTATTGGCTTACGAAAAAGGTTAAAAGCAAGCCTCCCATTTTATTCCTATTTTCAACTACACTTTTTTCAATTACTATACTTGTTGAAAATGTTCAAATATCAAATATTTGGGGACTCGACAGCCTTTCCTTTTTTATAGGTACGGTTATATTTGTGTTGCTGTTTATCATAAAAATTTTTAAAGCCTATGCTATTTCAGATGAAATAATTCCTGCATATCAGCTTCTGTTTTATATGGCAGGGTTGGTATTTTATGTGGGGTTTTTCTTTGACATCTTATTGTATCCAACAGGTTTATTATCCCAAACAGTCCTGGCGCAAATGAATCTTGATCAAATAATCTCCCGATTGATTAATATTTTTTATTATTGCACATTAGTCATAAGTATCTTAAAAGGAGTTCCCCTGCAAAAACGCTGGATTATGCAGAGGAGATAAGTCTGGTAATTTATGCCAAATTACTATTACAATGGATGAATCTAAAGGTCTGTCAATTCAAATAATCATCATCGCAGGCACCCTGTTATTTTTATTATTAGTACTCATTATTATGCTGGTACTGTATTTATACCAACGTAAAAGGTTTTTACAGGTTACTGAAATTACACAGCTAAAGGGATCGTTTGAGCAAATCCTGCTTACCACCCAAATTGAAATACAAGAGCAGACATTGAGACAAATTAGTCAGGAACTTCATGATAATATCAGCCAGAAACTTGGCCTTTTGAAAATACAGATCAACCAGTTGCAAAGTCAAAATCCTACATTAAATTTACTTGATTGTAAAGTAGTGCTTACTGAAACTATATCCGATCTAAGGGTTTTAAGCAAAAGTTTTCATCCTGATCGTATTGGATCTATTCCCTTAAAAGAAAACATCGAGAATGAACTTACCTTGGTAAAAAGGGCATCCGGGTCCTCTATCGTTTATTCAATTGATGGCGATGATGATTCGTTGCAACCAGAACAAAAAATAATTTTGTTTCGGATTTTTCAGGAGTTGCTCAACAACGCATTAAAATATGCCAATGCTACTAAAATTGAAGTGCAGCTTCGATTTGATGATAATTTTATTAGCCTCTATATTCAGGATAATGGAGATGGTTTACCAGTGGATTATCAAAAAGGGATTGGCCACACAAGTATGCAAAACAGGGTAAACCTTCTGCAGGGCTCATTTCATTTGGAAAGTGAACGGGGAAAGGGTACACTGGCAAAAGTGGAAATACCTAAGCGCTAGTCAGTGCTTCATTTTGCCCACCTCTTGATAATAACAGTAGCTTAATTATGTGTTCGCATTTTACTTCAATTTATCGGGATTTTGTCTGCCATGGAAGAGGCGAACATTGCAATTTTATCTGCTGATAATCTATAATACAAAAGGAAGTAAGGTTTAATGAATATTTTCCTAAACCCCCTTAGGTGGTTTACTACGCTTCCGATTAATGGGAATCTTTCAACAAGTTTCACTTTATTCTGTGCGACTTGTATAAATTATTCAGTAAGCTGCTCATGTAAAGCGCATGGATAAAATCTATTGAGTCATAGAAGTCATTTTGTGTATGTAATGACCAAACTATTTTATGATTCTTTGCCATGCTTCTGCCATTACCGGTTGATGTAATAGCCTCTTTCCAAGATCAAGCTGTTCAAATGCCTTTAATGTTTTTTCTTTTTCCGATTCAGATAATGAACCCCGCCAATCTTTGGGTGCTCTATTAATGTCGCCTCTAAAACTTCTCACACAAGGTTTTCCAATTACATAATCACGGAGTTTACTTATCGTAAATGTGGATGTTATCTAATTGGTTTAATGCAGTATCGGGGGTTTTTAGAGATGCCCCTGAATAAGGCAATGGCAGCTTTCACCAACTCTTCATTTTCACAAGTATCTATTAGGGGATCTAGTCTTGTTTTAGTTGAGATAGTTTTATTTTTTCAAAGATAATAAATTTTCCACCCTACATATGCTTCCATCCTTGCGCTACAAGCGCATGCGTATTGCCTCCCTTGGTTATAAGGGTCGCTTTCTTTTCTGGCTCGGTTATATAGCCAATGATGCTGATGTCCGGGTTGGTAGCTATTTTTTCGTAATCAGCTTGTTTTACTGTAAACAACAATTCGTAATCTTCCCCACCGCTTAAAGCCGTGGCCGTTGGGTCAAGCTCTAATTGGTAGCAGTAGTTTTTGGCATCGGAATGTATGGGCAACTTGTCTTCATACAGAACGGCTCCGCATTGACTCTGCTTGCAAATATGCATGACCTCACTGCTCAATCCATCGCTGATGTCCATCATGGCGGTAGGCATTACTTCTTTTTCAGCGAGCCATTCTACAATGTCTTTGCGTGCTTCGGGTTTTAATAATCTTCCAATAAGGTAGGTCTGTTGCTCAAGGTCGGGTTGTACATCCGGACTTTCTATAAATATCTTTTTTTCACGTTCCAGCAGGGTGAGTCCCAAAAATGCCGCGCCGAGGTCGCCGCTTACACAAAGCAAATCCCCGTTTTTCGCGCCACTGCGGGTTACAAAGCTGTCAGGTGCTACTTCACCAATGGCTGTGATGCTGATGACGAGTCCTTTTTGCGAAGTGGAGGTGTCGCCGCCAATCAGGTCCACATTGTATTTTTCACAGGCAGCGTAAATGCCCTCATATAGTTCGTTGAGTGCCTCTACACTAAAACGGTTACTAAAACCAATATTCACCGTAATTTGAGTGGGTATCGCATTCATGGCGTATATATCGCTCAGGTTTACCACCACGCTTTTGTAACCAAGGTGTTTCAGCGGGGTGTACATCAGATCAAAATGAATGCCTTCCAATAGCAAATCGGTGCTAATTACGGTTTGCCGGCCAAAATGGTCAATTACGGCAGCATCATCCCCTACACTCAAGATGGTGGATGCCTGACGGGTTTCATTATTTCTAGTAAGATGTTCTATCAATCCAAATTCGCCAAGTGTGGCTACTTCTGTTCTTTCTGCCATGTTTCTGTATTAAATTTACCATGCATGTAGTGCAATGTCGCCGTACCTGCATAAAAAGACAAAGTTAAGATATGAAAAAACAGTTTGAATTTTTAATCATGCAATTTGCGGTTTTATTAGCAGGATTGCTTCCTTACTGTGCCTTCGCACAGAATAAGCCCCCATTTTACGAAGAGATTATTGCTTTTAAAACACAGGATAGTTTATCCTTTCCAGCACCCGGACAAACTCTTTTTATTGGGGGCTCTTCTTTTACAAGGTGGAGAGATGTGGCGGAATATTTTCCACGTAAACAGATTTTGAACCGGGGTTTTGGGGGTTCCTCGCTTACCGATCTTATCAGGTATCAGGACGATATCATTTACCCCTACCAACCCGATAAAATTGTTATTTATTGTGGCGAAAATGATTTTGCCGGAAGCGATACCATTACCGTACCTATTGTTGTGGGGCGGTTCCAAACCCTTTTTGCAGCTATCCGTTACCGTATACCGCAGGTACCCATAGTATTTGTATCCATAAAACCCAGTCCGGGCCGGACGCACCTGATGCCCAAATTTGCCGAAGCCAATGCCGCCATCCGACTCTTTTTAAAAGCCCGGTTACGTACCCACTATGTAGATGTTTACAGTTCTATGCTAAACCGTGATGGGCGACCCAAGCCTGATATTTTTGGGAAGGATAGCCTGCACATGAATGCAAAGGGATATTCCATCTGGCAGAAAAAATTAAGAAAAAAGTTATAATAAGCCTCCTAAAAAGTTCCTGAATTTTTTAGGAGCGTTTTACGGAAAATAACTTACCTCGATTTTAGGGTTTCGTTTCTTGCAATTTGGAATTTTGTTGCGTCAGGTTTCCCCTATGTTTGCAGGCAAATTTTTAATATTATGGCAGATTTAATTACAGAATTCAACGACTACCGCACCCGGATGAATGAAGTCATTCTCAGTAAGAATAACCTCGTGATCAAAAGACTTTGGAACCTTGATACCAATACCTATGCGGAAGGGGCTATAACCACACAAACCAAGGAAATGCTTGGGTTGGTGGCAAGCATGGTACTCCGTTGCGATGATTGTATCAAATACCATTTGGGAAAATGCCACGAAGAAGGAATTACTACAGAGCAATTGTATGAAATATTTGCCGTGGCCAATATTGTTGGTGGAACCATTGTGATACCCCACACCCGCCGGGCTGCTGAATACTGGGAAGCCTTGCTTGCTCAGAATAACTAATACCATATCGCAAAAGGATACTGTATTTTTACGTAATTAATTGGATTGAATTTCATTTTAAATGGTCGGGTTATGCTTCGTATTGTATATGCATTTACATTGATTATTTGTTTGTGGGGTTGTGGCAACCGACCGCTGGCTGGGGTGAAAAAATTTCTAAGTGCCGAAGATGAGGCCGTGGTGGAATTGATGGAATCCATTAAAAAGAACCCGACCGATAGAAGTTTGCTGAATATGTTGCCTGATACCTATCAGCGGGCCATGGATAGCCGCGCTGCCATGAAGGGGTACGTTATGAGGGATAATCCTGCCGGTGATCGCTGGGTTACCTGGCGGCGGCAACTGGAGGCAAGTCAGGCAATTACGGATCTGGTAGTGGCATTTCCACAAGCTTCTGCTGTTATCAAAAACCCAGTACAATTTAGGGATGAAATAAGCAATAGCAGGCAAATGGCCGCTTCAGAATATTATCAGGAAGCTGAAAACCTATTGAATTCAAGGAACCGGCAGGATGCTCTAAAAGCCATTGGCCTGATAACCAAATCAGAACGGGAAGTACCCGGATATCGGGATGTAAACAACTTAAAACGGGAAGCTGAAAACCTGGCAACCCAATATGTGGTGGTCAATCCGGTGGATTATAATAACTATGGCTGGAACTATTGGGGTCTTCAGCAAGATTACCTGCAATGGCAAATGCTGCGCGACCTAAACAACCGTTCTTATCGTTACACCCGTTTTGTAAGCGAAAACGAAGTCCGCAGTTTAAGGGTACAACCCGAAAAAGTGGTGGATATGCGTTTTGCACAACTAATGGTAAGTAATCCCTATACGGAGCGAAACAATTTGGAGCGGGTTCGCGAAATACCGAACCCTGCAAGGCCACCTGCCGGAGGAGGGGAAGTAAAACCCGCCTTCATTACCGTGAAAGCTAACTTTACCATGATCAAACGATACATCAATGGCGATGCTATTTTGCAATGCCGTATTTATGATGTGGCTACCGGTCGTAATATCCTGATGGATCAGTTTCCTGGCCACTACAACTGGGTGCTGGAGTCTGCAAGCTATTCCGGCGACCAAAGAGCATTGACCGAATCTGACATTCGGCTCCTCGGCAATCAGTTCGATCGTTTCCCAACTCGTGAGGAGGTAGGTCAAAAACTGATCGCTGATGCTTATGCTCTTTTGGTAAGACGTATTGAGCAAGGGGTTAACTTCAATTAAAAGGGTTAGGTCAGGGGTTAAGAAAAAAAGTTTTATTTGAACTCTACCAATTCGATAGAATACCCTATGTTTGTACTCTTAAATCGTAGTATATGCATTTTAGTACAGGCATTTCTGCACCCAAACAGGAGCTTCAGGTTCCAGAAATTACAATCCCGGCGCGGGGTTGGTTGCAAAAAGTAAGGTTGCGCCATATTGGTTTTGCCATTCTTTTACTAAAAGCAGTATTGGTAGGATATTTACTTATCTATATCATACCCAATATACATGCCACAAGAGCCGATTTTGATAGCACTTTTTTCCTCTTTATACTAGCTGGATTTATGGCTCAGATGATAGATGGCACACTAGGAATGGCTTATGGTGTCAGTTGTTCGACTTTGCTTTTAAACCTTGGAGTTCCTCCGAGAGTTGCTACCGCTGCCGTGCATACCGCAGAAGTTTTTACCACCGGTGTATCAGGGTTGTCGCACATCAAATTCCGCAATATAGATCCTGTTTTGTTCATGAAAATTTCTTTTTTTGGTGTTATTGGTGCTGTTGTGGGAGCCTATCTTATATCAGAAGTACTTGATGGGGGAAAGATCAAACCCTTTATTTCAGCATATCTTTTAATATTGGGTATAATAGTACTGGTAAAAGGTATCCGGAACCGGCAAAAGCGAAATACAGAAGTAAAAAGAGCAGGTTTGCTGGCGCTTTGTGGTGGCTTTTTCGATTCTATTGGAGGCGGCGGTTGGGGGCCTATTGTTACTTCCAACCTGCTCAATCAGGGTAAGGATCCCCGCCGTACCATTGGCACGGTTAATACGGCTGAGTTTTTTGTAACCTTTGCCAGTACCGGAATTTTCATTTTTTTTGTTGGTTTAGAAAGTTGGAAAGTAATCCTCGGGTTGATTATCGGGGGTGTTTTGGCTGCCCCGTTTGGTGCCTATTTCGCTTCAAAAATCAGCAAGAAGGCATTAATGATTTTGGTTGGTGTGGTTATTATATTAACCTCTGCTTTTACTATTTTAAAAACATGGGTATAAGTGTAAACCAAGTTACAAAGTAGCCTTAAGTCCTGTTTTTCAATAAATACGGATTCTAAGGTTAAGAAGGTCAAATCGCTACCTTTACGCCCTATGATGTCGAAAAAATGCAAGTATGCTATCAAAGCCTTGGTGCATTTGGGAGAGGAATATCAACAGGGCAATATGTTTACTGCTGAAATTGCCAAACGTGGTCAGATTCCAAAAAAGTTTCTGGAGCAGATTTTACTGGAACTGAAGCATGCTGGTTTTGTGGGCAGTAAGCAAGGTTATGGAGGCGGATATTATTTAAAAAAGGAACCTGCTGAAATTTCAGTGGCCGATATTTACCGCTTGTTTGATGGGGCCATTGCACTTGTGCCTTGTGTAGCGGTGCAGTACTACGAAAAATGTGAAGACTGTGCCGATGAAAAGACCTGTGTATTTCGCCGGGAATTTGATGTCATCAAAGAGCAAACCCGGGAAGTGATGAAACGAACCACCATTGCTTCTTTTTTGAGCAAAGATTCACTAACGCCAACGCTTTAGGGTATCAGGTTAATATAGCATAGATATTACGATTTCATAAAATCAGCCGGGGAAACCCTTGGTTACCATAACTATAAATTTTAATTTCGAGATGTATCAAAAAACTGCAACGCTGAACCGCTTATTTTTGTGGGCATTATTTGGTATGATGTTACTTTTTGGTACAACCGAAGTAAATGCACAGGATTCAAAACCTGCAGAAAAATCTGCCGCCGCTACTACCTCGCTTTCTTTGGAAGGCATGATTGCGGTATCGGTAGGAAATCGTTTGGTTGCCTTTAATGTAGGAGGGCCGGCTTTTATGGTAAAATTTAATAGTGCTTTTAAGGTGGGCGTAACAGCTTTCCCCTCTTTTTTTATTCTCAAAGGTAAGGAAGGACTCCGCCTTGGAGCAGGTCCCCGTATTGATTATAAAAATCTTGTCATTTTTGGCGCCTTCTATCATTTTGATCGCACCGATACATGGATTGGTTCCGTTGGGTTGGGGTATAAATTTCATGGACAAAAATGATTCAGCAGCTTCGAAAACCAGACTTTGGAGAGGTGTCGTTGTTTTGAATAAAGCCTGATTTTGTTAGTTTTGGCGGTTACGCCGGACAGGTAGCTATCATGCAGTAATACCTGGTAGAAAAGAAAAAATGGATCAGTGAAAGCAGATTTTTGCATGCGCTGAATTACTGCATGGTATTACCGGGGCCTGAGGCTGCGCAACTTGCTACCTAACTTGGTTATCTGACGCATGAACGCAAGGGTGGCTTATGGGCGGGGATCTTTTTTATATTACACCCTATTGGTTGGTGTCCTCACCGACCAGCTCCGTTAAATTGCCATGAATGCACGAATGTTTTGTCACGAATAGTTTTTCTGTATTTTTTTGGAATTTGGAACCCCGCATTACTTGCCCCGCAAAAACGGGGAGGCGGGACAGGTTTTAATTTTTGGAATTTGTATTCAATCATCATTTATAAATCATGATTCATCATTTCTTTCAGGTGCCTTCACGAACCAAAACCTTAAATTTCTTAGCATACCTTTATTTGAAGCTGTTAAAAAAAAATGTGGAAAGGAACCGGGATCCCTCCAACGTCGGGATGACCGCCTTCGGCGAAGCCTGCTGTTGGAGATAAAAGTTTTGGAACTTTGGAATTTGTATTCAATCTTCATTTTCCTTCAATTGTGACAGCTTGTATAAAAGTAACCATTCATTGAAAAATACTGACTGTTTGTAGAAGTAATTGTTGCAGCTATGCTTTTAATCATTGCTTTTCCTATCTTTATAGTATGCTGCAATGGCCATCTGCAAATACCGGTGTGCTGCAATATTGGTTGCGGGTATATGGATGGTATGCTCTTGCCGAAGCGGGCATTCAATTGATATTTTATTTTGTCCTCAATCATTTTGGAACGCAGCCTATTTCAAATATTCCTTTTCATTGTATAATGTGGGTGGCGCAATGTCTTATGATTTTCCCCATATGGTATGTTGCATTTGTAAGCCTAAGGGTCTTTGTTGGCTGGCAGGTGGCTATTAATACGGTATTCTTTGTGTTGTACAGCTTTTTTTGGTTTGGTGCTGTGCAAGCAGCTATATTGTTTGTATATGAGCCATTGCAGCAATGGCTGCTGCCACCTGCTAAACAGTTGACGGCTACTGTTGATAGTCTGGAGAATATTGATTTTGTACCCTATCAGGTATTGAAGCATGCTTTCAGGTTAGGCTGGTTTTACCTTGCCTATTTTCATTTTTCTTTTCAAAAAGAAGAGGCTCAAAAATTAGAGCTCGCCACTGCCAATAAGGCGTTGCAATTAAATTTACTTAAATGGCAATTGAATGCAACTTTTTATGATAAAACGCTTAACTATTTACAAACACTCGCCTTAAAAAATGTAAAAGCCTGTACTACCCCCATTTTGCAGTTATCTAAATTAATGGAATATGTAATTTATGATGCCCGTGCTAAATCTGTTTCATTAATTCGGGAAGCGGATTTTATTCGTCATTATATTGATTTGATTAATCAGCAATCGGACAAGGTAGTAAAATGGAAACTTGAAGTTTCTGACCTTTCTGATAAAGCTACCATTGCTCCACTATTAATTGCTGAAATAATAGATTATATAGGAGCCATTTTATCAACAGAAAATGAAGAGGCTATTTGTTTGAAAATTTATTGCGTGTCTGGCAGCATAGTAATTGCTGTAAACCAACCCACATTGAAGACTATTCAAGTAGATTTGTTTGCAAAAGAGAGGTTGTACAGCAAGTTAAAAAAAATGTATGCCGACAGATGCGGGGTTTCACATGATAAACTAACGGCAACCTTTTTTGTACGCTTTCCATTTCAGCCAGTTGAGCATGATGGTATCGTTTCATTAAATTCGGAAAAGCAGATTCTGGTATAGTAAAAATTATTTTAAGGTATTCATATTTAGCTACATTTTTTTTAATTTCTATGTTATTTTTAATTAACTACAATGGGATATTTCCAAAAATACTGGATGAAGGCATTGACGGTTTTTGTACTGTTTGAAGGCTTTTTGCTGGGTATGCATTGGGTGCTTAACCCAATGGAGAACAGTACCCGGTTGTTCCCATCAGGTTATTATCCTTTTGTATGGGCGCTGCATACCCTGTTAACTATTTTGCTTTGGTATATTCTGCATGGCTTTAAGGGTAAAAGTATTTTGAAGCTTGTGGTGTTTAATGGAATTGTTTTTATTGCCTATTTTGTGGTATGGGTTGGCATCGTTAAGGTATTTTATGTAACCGCACCCAGTAGTCCAAATGCCGCAAGTAGTCTGCAAGACATTATTTATGGCTCATGGCCCGAAATTGGCAGGTATCTCATAAAAGTTGTAGTGTTTTATGCCCTGCAGCATTATTTCAATTTCCGCCAATCCGCCAATCAACGCATTGAGCTTGCGGTAATTAATAAAGCACTTCAACTTAAATTATTGCAGGAACAATTAAGCCCCCATTTTTATTTTAATACGTTAAATAATTTGTATGGGATGGCATTATCGGGTAGTAATAAGCTCGGGAATGCATTGAGCCAACTATCAAACATTATGAAGTATGTAACAGAAGACTGCAACCATGAAGTAGTATCGTTACAAAGTGAAATTCATTTTTTACAAAGCTATCTTGCCCTGGAAAAATTACGTTACGAAACAGAGACCTTTATTGAAATGAAGGTAGAAGGTATAGCAGCAAAACAAATGATTATACCCATGCTGCTGATCCAGTTTTTAGAAAACGCTTTTAAGCACGGACTTCAGGATAAAGCCGCTGAAGATTGGATGAAAGTGTGGATTGAAATAAGGGAGGCAGAATTGAATTTCAGGGTGGAGAATAGTTATAATAAAATCACCGGTTCAGAAGGCATTGGATTGCAGAGTGTACGAAAGCGATTGGATATACAGTACCCAGGAAAACATAAAATGAACATATCAGAGAATGGTCGAAGTTTTTCTGTACAATTGAAATTGGAATTGAAAAATGAAGCAGCATAAATTACTTTTATATGAATTCCCCACGAGCCGGTGCACACCCGGCAGGCATGATCATTTAGGGATTCCATCACAGTATGGGGCGGAACAGGTGTGACAATTAAAAAACAATTCCGCATGAGGCGGGAGCAACTAAAAATGAACACATGAAATTATTAACCTGTGCAATTACAGATGATGAGCCCATTGCCCGCAATATCATCAGCGATTTTATAGCCGAAGATGTCCGGCTTACTTTGTGTGGCAATTATAAGAATGCAAGGGAAGCCATTAATGGATTAAGCGCACAATCAGCGGAGTTGCTTTTTTTAGATATCAGCATGCCGGGACTTTCGGGTTTTCAATTATTAAAAAGCCTGCCCAATCCCCCTGCTGTAATATTTACAACGGCTTACCGGGAACATGCGCTTGAAGGATTTGATGCAAATGCCATTGACTATCTATTGAAGCCTATATCCCCTGAACGGTTTTTACTGGCAACCAATAAAGCTTGCAAAATGCTTCGTCCGAACATAAAAAATACTTTTTTAACTGTTACACCCGATAATCCTTTTTTTTATGTAAAAGCAGATGGCGGGTTGGTAAAAATAGCTTACGATGAAATATTGTTTATAGAATCGCTTAAGGAGTATGTAAAAATTGTTACTACTACAAAACCCATCGTCACTTATCACTCGCTTGGTGGCATGCTGCAAGATCTTCCTGCTGCCCAATTTTATCGTATTCACCGTTCATACATTGTAAATATTAAAGAGATTTCCCGCATTGAAGGGCATTCGGTATTTGTACAAAAACACGAACTGCCCATTAGCCGAACCGAAAAAGATGCCTTTGTAGCATTTGTGGCAGCAGGAAAAATTATTGCCCGCTAGTACAAATTACCCAAATTTCGCTTTTTTTTCAATATATGGTTTAACTGCTTTGTCTTTTGGTTGAGCCTTAGCGTCATTTGGTAGAAAATAGACTGCGCAAGCATTTTGCAATGGTAATTTTAGACTTGAAAATTATATTTATTTTCTTGTACTAAAAAATACTTATTGTATGAAATTCCTTTTTGCTGTTGTGGTACTATTGTTACCTATCTGTAGTACTACCCGGGCTCAAAATGTGGGTATCGGAACCCTGAATCCGCAATTTCCATTAGATGTACACACGCCTGACAATGGCACGGTACTTCGTTTGCGCACAACAAAGGATTCCATCGGTGCATCTACATTGCTTCGCTTTACCACAGCCACCAATTTACTTTTTCCGGATGACAGATCTTCTTTTATGGGAAGTTTGAGAACGGGTGCAGGAACCAACTTATTATTTGCTACGGCTAGCAACGGACAGGCGGCATTTGAAAAAATGCGGTTGAATTATTTAGGTAATCTTGGTTTGGGCACCCTTGATCCACAGGCACGAATTCATATTGACCTAAGTGAATCTGCACTTACCAATGCCATCCTGATTAATAACGATACCCGTGAAGCAATCATTCAATTTCAGCGGGAAAGAACCGAGGTAGGTTTTTTGCAATCTTCGGCAGCCGATTTGCGGATAGGAACCAATGCTGATAATACAAATGGATTGTTTGCCGTGCGAACAGGTGGTTTCAACAGGTTGATTGTTCGACACAACGGAAACGTGGGTATTGGTGCTGCCTTACCCCAAGCTGCATTGCATGTAATGTCTGGTACTGAGGCCACCTTAAATACAAATGGTTTTTTTCAGCTAGGGGCTACAGGCGCCGCTAACCTGGTGATGGATGATAATGAAATACAGGCCCGAAATGATGGCGCTGCTTCCATTTTATATCTACAAAACAGTGGTGGCAATGTACGGATTGGGAATGGCAATTTTCTTACTGCGCACCGGTTGGGCGTAGCAGGCGATGTAGTGGTAACCGGTAACTTGAGGGTAGGCGAAACGGTCCTGCCACCCGGCTATACTTTTGGGGTAGATGGCCGAATGATTTGTACGGAAGTAATGGTGCGGCTGGTAAATACCTGGCCCGATTATGTGTTTGATCCCAGCTACAAATTGCGCAGTCTGTACGAGGTTGAACAATTTATAAAAATAAATAATCATTTACCAGGCATTCCTAAAGCAGCAGAGGTAGAACAGGGGCTTAGCCTGGGTGAAATGCAAAAAATGCAAATGGAAAAAATTGAGGAACTTACTTTATACATCATAGCACTTAAAAAAGAGGTAGATGCATTGCGTGCAACAAAAAAATAGATGATGTATTCGGGAATGCTTTGATTTTATAAAATGAATCCACAGAATGAATGCACCCATAGTTCGAGGATTTAATGTGCTCACTTTTCTTATTCTTTCAATTAAGTATATATGTACAAGGTCATATTAGCATTTGTGTTGTTTGCAATTTATTGTAAAACTGGCTATGCACAGGACGAAATATTATCATCAAAAATAAAGGATATGCGCAGGCTTGATGATATTGTGCCGACAATAAATAACTACTATAAAGATCCGGCAACCATACAGCGTTTAGGTTCTGTGCAAGTGGCCAGAAATATAAAGCATTGGCGCCGATGGATATGGTATATGAGTAGCCGTGTGGATGAAAATAGCAGGTTGGTAAACATTGATCAAAAATTGCTGGAAGCCAATGGCAATCAGCTTACCCGCAGCACTCATCTTGCAGGGGATGCAACAATAGAAACGCAAAGCACTTCCGGTTCTTGGGCCTCCCTAGGCCCAAACAATACTACAGTTGGAATAGGCCGTGTGGACAGGCTTGCTTTTCACCCAACCAATGCAAACATTGTATATGCAGGCTCTACAGCGGGAGGACTATGGCGCACCACGAATGCTGGTGCAACCTGGGCTAATTTAACCCCTTTTATTTCAAGCCCGGCCATCAGTGGCATTGCTATTGATCCCGGTAATACCAACATTATTTACATACTTACCGGCGATGGGGATAGTAATATTGGTGGGTTGGTAGAAAATTTCGGGTATATGCGTTTATCTATTGGTGTACTCCGATCAACTGATGGTGGCACTACCTGGCACAAAACGGGTAATTTTCCGGGTGTCAATTTTAGTTCGCTTGTTGGATATAGGTTAATTATGCATCCAACACAATCTAATATTTTATATGCGTGCACTAATCAGGGCTTGTTTGTTTCTATTAACAGTGGCGTATCGTGGGGTTTAAGCAATGGCTTCGGGCGCTTTTACGATCTGGTTTTTAGGCCTGGTAGTGGTAATGTTTGCTATGCAGTTAGTCGTACAACCGGCAATTCGGCAAGGGCTTCATTTTGGAAAAGCAACAGCAGTGGATTACTGAATTCATGGGATAGTTCCAATACGATTAATAACCAAATAAACAACCCCACTAGCCGGGTGGAAATTGCCGTAGCAGCCAGCAATCCGAATGTTGTTTATTTGTTATGTGGGGGCGTTGCGGTTTCAGGTATTTTTAAAGGCCTTTACCGCAGTGCTGATGCGGGTGAAAGTTTTAGCCTGCAATCTATTTTTCCGAATATTTTAGGCAGAGCCAATGATGGTTTAGACAATGAGGAGCAATCGAATTACGACCTTGCCATTGCTGTAAGCAACACCAATAGTGCAACCGTAATTACCGGTGGTATCCGTTGTTGGCGAAGCTTTGATTCCGGTTTTTTTGGATCTTTTACTTTTCAGGGCAATCACCATGAAGATGTGCACGATCTTGGTTATAACCCGGTAGATAATAAACTGTGGATGGCCAACGATGGAGGTGTGTACTCCAGTACCAACAACGGCACCACCTGGACTTCGCATTTTTTTACCATGAGTATCAGCCAATTTTACCGAATGGATGTAAGGCCGGATAATTTTGAAGAAATGATTGCAGGAGCGCAGGATAATGGGATAAAGAGAAGACCCGGGGTAACCAATATTTTTGATCACGTATCGGGAGCCGATGGTTTTACAGTTGGGTATGATGCGACGGATAACAATACTTTTTATGCGATCCAAAATAGAGATGTGGCAAGGTTTACGAATAATGGAGCCACAAGAAATAATATTACACCTAACCCACCGAGTGATCCAAATAACCCCTTTGCCATGTGCATGGCTCCACATACTTCGCAGGGTGATGCCTTATTTATTGGCTCCGATTCACTTTGGCGAACAACTGATGCCGGTGTAACTTGGAATTTTAGCAACATTAATGCCGGCTGGTTTTTGAGAACATGCCCAAGTAACGGAAACCGGGTTTATGCTGCCGGGGGAAACAGCTATCAGTCTGCAACTGGCATACTTCGGCGCAGCGATGATGGGGGTGTTACCTGGCCGGGTAGATGGATCCTCAGTATTAAAGATAGCTTTCCTGCCGATTACCCAAAAATTACCTCCATCAATGTAAATCCAACCAACTCAGCACAGGTATGGGTAACCTTTGGCGGCTTTACGCTAAATGTAAAAGTGTATTACTCGGCAGATGCAGGTTTGAATTGGGTAAACCGAAGTGGGACGCTGCCCAACCTCCCTGTAAACACTATTGCCCTGGATAGTGATAACAATGCGTATGTGGGTACAGATAATGGGGTGTTTTTCAGAAGACAAGGTTCTGCGGATTGGGTGCCTTTTTACAACAACCTGCCCTATGTACCCGTAACCGACCTGGTAATATCCGAAGCTGAATCAGTAATAAGGGCAGCCACTTTTGGCCGGGGGCTTTGGGTAAGCTCATTACACACTACCTGCATACCTAATATAGTACTGGGCGGAACCATTAACGGGCAAGAGTTTTTTGAGGCATCTAACTCCGTAAGTTCGGTTTCAACGCTGCTGGCAAGCGAAGGTACTAAGGTACAAATGCGGGGTGGGGTACAGGTGCATTTACAACCGGGCTTTTCTGCAGCAGCAGGTACACAGTATCGGGCTGTAATTGGCCCATGTGGTAGCGGAGGTGTAGCTGCATTTTCAGTACAATCAGGGGTAAATGTAAGCGCTGAAGGAAATGAAATATCTATGCAAAAAGTAGCCAATAAGCGGCAAACTTTGCTGCATGTAAATCCTGCTTCTAAATTTCCGTTGAATATTATTTTGCAAAATAAAACAGGTGGGAATGTTCATTTAGAATTTACGCGAACCGATGGCACCCAGCTACACCGTTGGCCTGCTGAAGATATGCCACAAGGGAAAACGCAAAAAAGCTTGAGTTTCCCATTCGCAGTTGCCCCGGGAATGTATAAACTACAGGTGTTTCATAATGACAGGTTACAGCATTGGCAGGAAGTAAATATTTTGTAATGGTATTCATGCTTCGGACTGGATAATCAGAAAAGTAAGATAAAAAAAATAATGTAGATTTTTTTTTAAAATCATTCCTATTCAATTCAATAAAACTATTATCATGATAATCCAAAAATCATTGACTTTTCTGTTATTCCTTTGGATTGCTGCAAACGGAATTTCGCAGCAAAATGTAGGTATCAACGTGGAGGCGCCCACACAGGCTTTATCTGTGGATAGGGGATTAAATATCGATAACAATAATCAAAACAATGGTAATACTTTGTTGAATGGATTAAGGTTTGGAAATACAGATGTTAATAACCAAATGGCAGGGATTACAAGCAATCGTACGGGGGTTGATCCATACAGTCTTGATTTTTATACGGGAAATAGCCGACGGATGATGATTACTCAAACTGGCCGTGTAGGTATTGGCAAATTGCCTGAAACATATGCTTTAGAAATACAGGGTACGCTGGAAGCTTCTATTATTCGTTCGGCAGGAAATATGTTTGCCAATGGAAGTATAGCTGCTGATGATAATATTACTGCAGGAATTAATTTAATTGCTGGATCCAACCTATTTGTAGGTGCCAATATTAATGCGGGTGCTAATATATTTGCAGGCGATAATCTTATTGCGCAAAATGACATAAATTCCTATGAGGGAGATATAATAGCACCAAATGGGGAATTAAAAGCCGGTGGCAGGGGCGTTGTGATGAGCAACAGTGATTCAAGGCTAAAAGTAATAGCCTATACAGTTACGGTAACTGTAACCAACCTTGGTTCGGGCAACAGTGTTACCCGCAATCTCAATATAACTGGAGGTAAATTTACCGCCAATCCAACCGCATATGTAGGCAATGTAATAACAAGTAACGGGGAGTACTACAGAGCAATGGTGGTGATTGAAGATGTATCCACTACCAATATCACCCTTCGTATTGTAAATTTTCACACCAATCCTATTTCTTTTTCGGGGGCACAGTGGAGAATTCTAGCACTTGGTGCTTATTAGGGCATCCGTAAAAATAAGGATCTGTTTTTCGAACCTATTTACCAGGGACATAGTACATTAAAAAAATGCAACAAAAAATCCGAACATCAACATCATTCCTTAGTATCCCGTGTATAATAAGTTGTAAGCAAGCCTAAAGAACGTCCGTGCTACGAAAAAACAGACATCTGAAAAAAGAACTTTGACATCTTGACAGAAACTAACGGAATGACTTTTGGCGACACACAGAGCGACCCGATTGTTTTAAAAATTTTCCCACCACATATTTTAAAAAATAATTTTAGCCAGCCGCACATGGGCACATTTGCAAAACCGCACAACTTGTCCCGATTCTTCGGGAAGCCAACCCACAACTCAAGTTTTGCAAAAGAGTCAATTTCCCAATGCTCGACAGAAATGTTGAAAAGAATTTGAAATAAATGCTGGCAAATCAAAAAATTTTGCGATTTTGACACATTATGTCAATAGAGCTTATGTCAACAGAAACAATAGGCGAAAAGTTAAGACACATTAGAGAAGAAAATGAACTTCCACTGCGAAAAGTTGCTGCATTGCTTGACATTGATGTAGCTATTTTGAGCAAAATGGAACGTGGAAAACGAAGAATTACAAAAGAAGAAGTTCTGAAACTTACCGACATATACGATTATAACGCAGACGAACTTTTGGTTTCGTTCTCAAGCGACAAAATTTTGTAACAAATTCAAGATGAAGATATAGGAATAGAAGCACTGAAAGTAGCAGAAGAAAGAGCAAAATATATAAAAGCGAATAAGAAGAAATGACAATAACGAAACCCATAGAAAAATGAACAATTGACAGGGATTATTACTTGACAAGCAAGTATAATGAAACACTGCTTCGGAGTGATTTCTTAGACCCGTTTTTGGAGTTGCTTGGTTGGGACATTGAAATCTATGCAGGTAAACCGACCAATCAACGAGCAGTAATTTTAGAAGAAGAACTGAAAGCAAACGCTTCCGAACATTCAAAAAAACCTGAATACACCTTCCGGTTTTTTTCTGAAAGAAAATTCTTTTTGGAAGCTATGAAACCTTGCGTTTCCATTCAATCAAACAATGACACAGCAAAGCAAGTCAGACGATACGGATTTACGGCAAAGTTGAAAATATCAGTTCTTTCAAACTTTGAATACTCAATCATTTACGATACTTCGGTAAAAGTCGAAAAGGAAGACACCTTTCAAAAAGCACTTGTAAAAAATACAATTACACAGAATAAGAAAGTAAGTTTGAAGAAATAAAACAGCTTTTAGGTAAGAAATCCGTTTATTCAGGAGCATTTAAAACGGAATGGAAAGAAATAGAAAGCAAAATCAATCAATACTCGATTGACAGCTTATTCCTAAATCAAATCAACGAATGGCGAAAAGTTCTTGGCGCTGAAAATTACAAACACGACACAAAAATTAACGGGCAACAATTAAATGATATTGTTCAAAGTTATATCAATACAATTATTTTCCTTCGTGTTTGTGAAGATAGAAATTTAGAAGGTTATCAAACGCTTTTAAAGTTTGCACATACGAATGATTTCAATGCCTTGATAAAAAAGTTTGAACAAGTCTACAAACGCTATAATTCAGGGCTTTTCGACCAATTGCTAAAAGACAAGATTATATAAAATATCAGTTCGGTATTTTGGACGATTATCAAGCAATTGTATTACCCTGAAAGTCCGTATTCATTCAGTTTTTTTTCTTGTGATGTTTTGGCGAGCATCTATGAAATCTTCCTTTCAGAAAAATTAACCATTCAAAGCAGTTCAGTTGTTTTAGTAAAAAAGTCTGAAAATGTTGACCGTGATATTATTACCACACCAACATTTACCACACCAACATTTATCTTAAGCGACATTTTACGAAATACCGAATTGAAAAACTGCATTGGCTCAGCAGCTTAGAAATGATGGATGGGCTTACGTTGGAAGAAACTATTCCCGGCCCCCTCATTATGGTGCTTGGTTTTGTAAGATATATGGGGGCACATCATCAGTTTAAGGCTTCCGGTATAATGGCTTCCCTTGGCTTGCTCACTACAGTAGATTATACTTTTTTACCCTGCTTTCTGTTCATTTTTGCAGGCTTGCCCTATATTGAGCGTTCACAGGATAATCCGGTTTTCAAGCAGGCATTGAGTATGGTTGCCGCAGCGGTAGTTGGAATAATCCTCAATCTTTGTAACTATTTTTTGGTGAGGTTGTTTTTACAGGAGGCTGGCAGTGGGAAAATCTTCTTATTTCATATTTGATCTGTATTTTTATTTCACTGATTACTTTGAATAAATATAAAATTAGTATGATACTTTGGTTATTGATAAGTGCCTTGTTGGGATTATTGGCCTGGTATTCAGGATTTTGAATCTAAGTTGGAAAGAACTTATCGAGGCGTTACAAATAAAATTTAAATTGAATAAAGATGTTTTATACTGTTATTGTAGGTGGTGGTTTTGCTGGTACACTCACCGCTATTCAGTTGATTGAAAAAAGTGAAGAGTCGCTGGCTATTTCAATCATCAACGATTCGAATGAACCCAATACGGGGGTGGCTTTTAGCCCAAACAATAAAAAGCATTTACTAAATGTGGTTACTCAAAAAATGAGTGCTTTTCCTGATAAACCCGATCATTTTTTAGACTGGGTGATGCAACAACCTTTTTATTGCGATATGGATATTTCGTTGGTGGCGCAGTCCTTTATGCCAAGGGCAGTTTATGGCGTTTATCTGAAAGCATTATGGACTCAAGCCAAGGAACTTGCCAGAAAAAAGGGAATTCGCGTTGAAGAGTTAAATAATCATGTGATTGAAATAGAGCCGGGATTAAAGGGCTATTTTGTAAAAACAAAAGAGGGAAAGGTGATTATCTGCCATGCTGTTGTGTTGGCTACCGGCAATCAGTTGCCTCGCAACCATGGAGTAGAAGATAATCGTTTTTACGATCAATCTTCGCTTTACTTTCGGAATCCATGGCAGCGGGAAGCTATAGAAAATTTGCCAACGCATTGTCCGGTTTTAATTATTGGGAACGGCTTAACCATGGTAGATACCGTATCGGCCATTATGGAACAGGGATATCCTGAACAAATAATTTCCGTATCGCCCAATGGGTTTCAACTGCTTCCCCACAGGCATACCGGGATGGAATACAAAAAACTGGAAACTGATATACAACCCGGCATGTCTTTAAACGATTGGGTGTGTCTTATCAACAAACATCGCAAGCTGATACGTCAACTTGGTATTTCTGCAGAGCCGATTATTGATGCTATCCGACCGATAACCCAAGACATTTGGATGGGTTTAAGTTTGCAAGAAAAGCGACTTTTTTTAAGAAGACTCAATCCGGTTTGGAATGTAGCACGACATCGGGTGCCTTTGCATATTCACGATAGCCTGCAGCAATGGCGTTTTGCCGGTAAGTTGCAAACCTACGCCGGGCGCATTGTAAGCCTTACGGATGCAGGAAATTTCGTTCGGGTAGTTTTGCGTCAAAAAACAACGGGTACGCTGATTGAATTAGAGGTAAGCCGTATTATCAATTGCAGTGGACCCGAATCAGATGTAAGCAAGATGGAAAAAGGACTCCTTGCAACAGCCTATGACAAAGGTTTGCTAAGGCCGGATGAGATGCGTCTTGGGCTTGATGCACAGTGGCCATCTATGCGGTTATATCGCAGCAACGGCCAATTGCATAAGGGTTGGTACACCTTAGGCACCAATCTAAGGGGTGTTTTATGGGAGAGCACTTCGGTAAAGGAAATCAGGGAACAGGCCGATCTATTGGCTATTCAATTGCTTTTACAAAAAAGCACTACCAAGGAAAATATATACATAAGTCAGGTTATGGCATAAGGTGAAAATCTTTATTGAATCGGCGGCAAAAAATGCTCCATAAGGTATCTCTGATACTCCGGAATAATATAATAAGGAAGCCTTTTATGATGAATTTTTAGCAGTGCCCTCCATAGACTTTAAGGTAACCACCTTTTGTGCATACTTTCTCCTTTTTCACCAATAGCCCAAACCTTACCTTTGTGTGCTATGCAGGAAATATTAGCAGGATTGAATGAACAGCAGCGGGAGGCCGTAGTGCATAAAGAGGGCCCATTGATGATTGTGGCAGGGGCAGGAAGTGGCAAAACCAAGGTGCTTACCACCCGTATTGCCTACTTAATGGGACATTATAATATTGATGCTTTTAATATACTGGCCTTGACCTTTACCAATAAGGCCGCCGCCGAAATGAAGCAGCGAATCACCCATTTACTTGGCGGTTCAGAAGCCAGAAATCTTTACATTGGCACCTTTCACAGTGTTTTTGCCCGTGTTTTACGGGGAGAAGCACATCATATTGGATTTCCCAACAGTTTTGCCATTTATGATACAGATGACAGCCGCAGCGTAATCAAAGCGGTGGTAAAGGAAATGAATCTCGATGAAAAACTGTACAAACCCAATGCGGTAGGCAGCCGGATCAGCTCCGCAAAAAATGCCCTTATCAGCCCGCAAGAATATTTGGAGGATACCTTTATCCAACAGGAAGACCTCAGGCAAAATCGCCCTCAGATCGGACGGATTTACGACGCCTATGCCAAACGCTGTTTTAAGAACGGTGCTATGGATTTTGATGACCTGCTTTATAAAATGTATGAACTCCTACGCGATTTTCCGGCGGTGCTGCATAAATACCAACATAAGTTTAAATACATTCTGGTGGATGAGTATCAGGATACCAATACCACGCAGTATCAGATTGTAAAACTGCTTGCTGCCGTATTTGAAAATATATGCGTGGTGGGCGACGATGCCCAAAGTATCTATAGTTTTCGGGGAGCCACCATCGAAAATATCCTCCAATTTCAAAAGGATTATGATGATGTAAAAGTGATTAAGCTGGAACGTAATTACCGCAGTACAGGCACTATTATAGAAGTGGCCAACGAGGTAATTAAACAAAATAAAAACCAGATTCCTAAAAACCTGTGGACCGAGGCCGATGCCGGTGAAAAAATTAAGCTCGTAAGGGTACTCACCGATAACGATGAAGGTCGTTTTGTTGCCGATGCTATTCAGGAGCAAAAATTAAGGAACCATTTCAGCAATAAAGAGTTCGCGATTTTGTATCGTACCAACGCCCAAAGCCGGGCTTATGAAGAATGTCTGCGGCGGATGAACATTCCCTACAAAATTTATGGAGGTATCAGTTTTTATCAGCGTAAGGAAGTAAGGGATATGCTGGCTTATTTGCGGGTAATTGCCAATCCAAACGATGAGGAAGCACTAAAACGCATTATCAACTATCCGGTAAGGGGTATTGGTAAAACGAGTCTTGAAAAAGCGATAACAGTTGCCAATATGGCCAACGTACCGTTATTTGAGGTATTTGACAAAGCTGTTTACTATGGTTTAAAGGGGTCTTCAGCGGAGCCCATTGGGCAGTTTGTACAAATGATCAAATACTTTCAGAGTATGCTATTGAAGAATAGCGCTTATGATGTTGCTTTTCATGTAGGCAAACATACCGGGTTGGTAAAAGATTTGTTTAATGATAAAAGTGCGGAAGGACTTGCCCGCTATGAGAACGTACAGGAATTATTGAACTCTATAAAAGAATGGGTAGATACGCAGCGAGACCTGAGTATGATTAATGAGGATGGAGAAGTGCTGATTGATATTTCGGCTTCGATGGAAGAAATTGAAAATGGCACCGCAGCTACAGGCACCCTCGGTGACGGACAGGTAACACTTGGAGCTTACTTGCAGCAAATCAGTTTGCTGACCGATGCCGATTCAAAAGACGAAAATGCAGATGTTGTAAAGCTGATGACGGTGCATGCGGCAAAAGGGCTTGAATTTCCCTGCGTATTTGTGGGTGGCATGGAAGAAACGCTTTTTCCAAGTGGCATGAGCATCAATACCCGAGAAGAACTGGAAGAAGAGCGCCGTTTGTTTTATGTAGCGGTAACCCGCGCCAAAAGCAAACTATGGCTTACCCATGCGCAAAGCCGGTACCGCTTTGGGCAACTTACCGCCAATGAGCCAAGCCGTTTTCTGGAAGAGATACCTGCTACCTACCTCGACCGTACCATGAGTGGAGGAGGACTGCGCAACCAATCCAATATGTTTGGCGGTGGCAGTGCTTTTGAAAGGTTGCATGGTGGGGCAGGCCGGGGTATGTCCGGTGGTGCCGCCGAAGCGGAAAAACGATATGGTCCGCCACCCTCTAAAAACAGTGGGTCGCAAGGAAGCAGCAAGCCTTCGTATGTTGGCCCTGCCGCAGCCCACAAGGTGGTGGAGCATTCGCCCGGTGCCGATTTTAAACCAAGTGATACAAGCAACCTGCAGGAAGGAGATAAAGTGGAGCATCAGAAATTTGGCTTTGGAGTGATTAAAAAAATGGAAGGCGCTGCACATAATCCCATTGCCACAGTAGAGTTTGATAAAAATGGAGAAAAGAAAATCATGCTTAATTATGCCAAGCTTAGGATACTGTAAAGTCAAAAAATACAGTGGAAGGGTCAGAGAATGGTGAGAAAACGGTACATCCGATGTTAAATAGTACTCCTGTGGGAATAGTCACATGTTGTTTCTGCATACAATTTTTTTCAGATCGGTAAAGAAACAGCATATTGCTGCCTTTTCAATAAGAACGGGATCTGCTAAGCTGCCGGTTGTTTGAGAGAAGGATCCCACCTTTGGCATTCATTTCTAAAATAGAGGGTATGAGTTGGATTCTTTTGATCATTGCTGGTTTATTTGAGACAGGATTTGCTTTTTGTTTGGGGAAAGCACGTACAGCAACCGGTACAGAGCTATATGGATGGTATGCTG